>CAZEWB010000160.1:0-3993 GCA_964515655.1 uncultured Bacteroidales bacterium | reverse complement strand
ACGTTGACATTTTTCATAATTAAATCGTTTTAGTTTGCAACGCCAAAGTTAATAATAATATTTAATTTTACAGTATCAAACTAAAACGATTTAATTATGAAAAAACTCAACATTTTTAAGAAATTTTGTTTAGGTTTAAGTTGTTTTTTATTGACAACTTCATCCTATGCTCAGGTACCAAATGGGAGCATAGCGCCTAATTGGACACTAAAAGACATTAACGGAACCTATTACACTCTGTACGACTACCTTGCTCAGGGGAAAAGGGTTGTAATTGACTTTTCTGCTGTTTGGTGTGGTCCGTGCTGGAGTTATCATACTGGCGGAGCTCTTGAATCGCTGTATAACCTTTATGGTCCATCAGGCACAACAAATCAGACTATGATGGTATTTTTCGTTGAATCAGACGCCAGTAACTTAGCATGTTTACAGGGGCTCACTGCAACTTGTGATAATACCGGTGGTACTCAGGGAAACTGGATTACCGGTACTCCTTATCCGATGTTTTTAACATGTGCTGCACCTACCGGAAATGGTACAACAGTTGTTAATAGCTCTAATTACAACGTTCCTTATTTTCCATACATTGTAACTGTTTGCCCTGACCATACTGTTTATGAATCAGGCCAAAAATCTACAGCTGCACATTATTCTTATGCAAACTCAACTTGTGCTCCTCTCTCAACAAATGTAAATGATGTTAAAGCATTTGCCAGCACAAGTCCAACAGGTATTTATTGCGTTAACACAGTTACACCTACTTTTACTATCCAGAATTATGGCACTGCCAACCTCACATCCTGCACCATCCTGGTTAAACTTGACGGGTCTACTGTTCAAACGATAAACTGGACTGGTAATCTTGCAATGTATGGCGTTGCTAATGTTACTATTAGCCCCGTTACTTCTATTACCAATGGTGCACATACCGTTTCTTTTGAATCAAGTTTACCAAATGGTGTAGCTGATCAGAATGCAGCAAACAACACCCTCAGTAAGAGTTTTTCAGTTAATACTAACGGAGCTTTGGTTCATTTTGATCTATATACCGATGTCTATCCTTCGGAAACCAGTTGGTATCTGACTCTTCAGGGATCTACTACCCATCTTATTGACGGCGGCGATTACAGTCTCGGACATCATCATTATACACAAGACTGGTGTTTAAACCCCGGCAGCTGCTATACCTTTACAATTGACGATTCCTATGGTGATGGAATGAATAATAATACTGCTACAACAACGGATGATGGTAACGTTAATATTACATATAACAGCGCCACTCTGGCAACAGTTGCAGGTGCCACTATCGGCGATTCCAAGGCAGTTAGTTTCTGCATTTCAGCAGTAGGAATGGTAGAGTATGACTTAGGTGCAAGTATTAATCTATTCCCCAATCCTTCAAACGGGAATATGTTTGTAACATTCGCCGAAAACACAACTATCGAAATTTTTGATATACTGGGGAACATTGTTTTTTCACAGGACATCGTCACAAATAATGAAGAACTTGATCTTTCCGCACTTTCAAATGGAAGTTATTTTGCAAGAATTTCTAACGACAAGAACTTTGTTACCAAAAATATTATTATTGTAAAATAGGTAATTGTTTTGTTAAAATAGAA
The DNA here is from genome assembly GCA_964515655.1 of uncultured Bacteroidales bacterium. Lineage (GTDB taxonomy): Bacteria > Bacteroidota > Bacteroidia > Bacteroidales > GWA2-32-17. The sequence continues at coordinate 2,368 of CAZEWB010000160.1, read as the reverse complement.
TCAGTAATTTGGTGCGTCTTTTGCTAAGAATTACTGGTTCTTTTTTTATGAACAAAATATTTGAACTATGAAAAGATTGCTTGTTCCGTTGCTGATCGTCCTGTGCGGTTTCTTAAATGCTCAGGTATCCACGATCCCTTCAGTAAACTTAAAGACTATTGACGGTAAATCTTTCAATACGGATTCCATTAAAAATGCCGGCAAACCGATAGTTGTCAGTTTCTGGGCTACGTGGTGCAAGCCCTGTATTATGGAACTTGCCGCAATTGCTGAAAACTACGAAACGTGGCAGACGGAAACGGGAGTTGTGCTCTATGCCGTTTCTATTGATGATTCAAAAACTATGAGCCGCGTTGCCCCTTTCGTGAACAGTAAAAGCTGGGAATATATAGTTCTGCTTGACCCGAACGGAGACTTCAAAAGAGCAATGAACGTAATAAATGTACCACATACATTTTTAATAGACGGAACAGGAAATATTATTGACCAGCACACTTCCTATGCACAGGGCGACGAAGAGCAACTGTACGAGAAAATAAAAGCGTGTGTTAATAGCAAATAGGCAAACATGTTAAAAAAAATCACAATGGCAGCGGCAGTCTGCCTTTTTGCATTGGCCTCAGCTGCCCAGGAGCAGACATCGGAGGGCCAGTTGCATGGCAATTTTCAGATAGATGCGCAGAGTTATACCGAAGACAGTACAATAGGCGCTTCGGATGTTCCGGAAAACGTGCTGATGAACGCTTATGCAAATTTTGTTTATACCAAAGGCGGTTTTACTGCAGGCGTACGTTACGAGGCATACCTGAACACATTGTTAGGGTATGATGCCAGGTATAACGGCCAGGGTATTCCCCACAAATACGCATCATACTCTGTTGACGGGTATGAATTCACTGCCGGCAGTTTTTACGAACAGTTCGGTTCAGGATTAATACTCAGGGCCTACGAGGAAAAAACTCTTGGAGTTGACAATGCAATAAACGGATTCCGGATTAAAGCATCACCTTTTAAAGGTGTTACAATTAAAGCCCTTGCCGGAAAACAACGTTATTTCTTCGACCTTGGCCAGGGAATAGTAAGAGCCGTTGACGGGGAAATAAACCTTAACGAAACCTTTACTCCTCTTGCAGAAAAGTCTACATTGGTCACTCTTGGCGGAAGTTTTGTTAGCAAGTATCAGGCTGACAAAGATCCTGTTTATAAACTTCCCGAAAACGTTGGAGCATGGGCCGCACGTATCAATGTTCAGAAAGGCGGATTCAACATAATGAGCGAATATGCTTATAAAATAAACGACCCTTCGCTCGAAAATAATACAATTTATAAAGAAGGTCAGGCTCTTCTTGTAAACACTTCATGGTCATCAAAAGGGTTCGGAGTACTCCTCGCTGCAAAATGGTTAGACAATATGAGTTTCCGCTCCGACCGCAATGCATCACTGATGAACCTGAGCATGAATTATCTTCCTGCGATCAATAAACCATACACATGGGCAATGTCGAACATGTATCCCTTTGCCACACAACCGAACGGAGAATTCGGCCTTCAGGGTGAAATAATGTACAAATTCAAAAAGGAAACACCGCTTGGGGGAAAATACGGAACAAATGTAACACTTGGATTCTGCAGAGTAACCGCCATTGATAAAGAACAGTTGAACGATACCATTCCCATTTCTGAATCAGGAACACTTGGTTATAAAACCGACTTCCTTAGTATGGGAAAAGACCTGTATTACCAGGAATTCAGTTTCGAATTGAACAGGAAACTTTCGAAGTCATTAATTCTTAATCTTCTTTACCAGAACATAACATATAATTACGATATACTTCGCGGAATGACAGGTCACGGAACAATATATGCAAATGCCTGTATCGCCGACCTCACATGGAAAGTAACAAATAAAAAAGCGATACGGCTGGAACAGGAATACCTCTTTACCGAACAGGACCTCGGCAATTGGCTTATGTATCTCGTTGAATATTCCGTTGCGCCAAAATGGTTCGTAACAGTATGGGATCAGTACAACATGGGTGGAGAACACAGTGATGCAAAAAATTATCTTACAGGTTCGCTCACATTCATCCATAAAGGCAGCCGCTTTCAGGCAGGCTACGGACGCCAGCGCGAAGGCGTAATATGCGTGGGCGGGGTTTGCAGGAATGTTCCCGCTTCGAACGGGTTTATTTTTTCAGTCTCTTCAACATTTTAAAATGTAACCTATGAAAAGTCTAATATATATAGCTGTTGCAGCAATTTTAATAGCTTCATGCGACAAAGTCCATGAACCTTTCATTGAAAAAACAAACAACGGCCCCGACACAAACACTGTTGTGCACAAACCAACCCAAACACACCCAACACA
>CAZEWB010000159.1:4903-7514 GCA_964515655.1 uncultured Bacteroidales bacterium | reverse complement strand
TGTGTTGGGTGTGTTTGGTGTTTGTTTTTGAATATCTCATATGGTTTCTTCCTGAAGAAATGAGAAAGAACTGGGTATGGCTGGTTTACATTATTGCAATTGTATTTATTGTAACTGCTGTGTCCAACGGAGCAAACCTTACTGACGGAATGGATGGTCTGGCAACAGGTGTCTCATCGGTCATTGTTGCAACGCTTGCTGTTCTGGCATACGTCTCCGGTAACATCATTTTCGCCGATTATTTAAATATAATGTACATACCATACTCCGGCGAGATGGTGGTGTTTGCCACTGCGCTAACCGGAGCAATGGTCGGGTTCCTCTGGTATAATTCGCATCCCGCGCAGGTCTTTATGGGCGATACCGGCAGCCTGGCAATCGGAGGAATTATTGCCGTGTTTGCAATACTGGTGAGGAAAGAAATACTTCTTCCTATTCTCTGCGGAATATTCTTTATCGAAAATCTTTCCGTGGTCATTCAGGTGTGGCACTTCAAGAGGACAAAGAAAAAATATGGTGAAGGCAGAAGGGTATTCCTGATGTCACCTCTTCATCACCATTATCAGAAAAAAGGCTATCCGGAGGAAAAAATTGTGACCAGGTTCTGGATCGTGGCAATAATGCTTGCGGTTTTAACAATTGTAACACTGAAAGTACGTTAGAATGAGCGAAAAGATCATCATACTGGGAGCGGGCGAAAGCGGGACGGGTTCTGCTGTGCTTGGTGCACGCAGGGGGTATGATGTATTTCTGTCGGATGCCGGTACAGTAAAAGAAAAGTATGTTCAGGTACTGAACGGGAATTCAATAAATTTTGAACAGGGCGGCCATGATAAAACGCGCATCCTGTCGGCATCACTTATAATTAAAAGTCCCGGTATACCAGAAAAAGCAGAGATAGTAAAAGAGATTCGCAAAAAAAAGATACCAGTTATTTCTGAAATTGAATTTGCATCGCGGTTCACAAAGGCGAAGATAGTCGGTATAACAGGATCCAACGGGAAAACAACTACTACGCTTCTGACATATCATATCCTTAAGAATGCCGGGATTAATGTGGGACTTGCCGGAAATGTCGGAAAAAGTCTTGCAATGAGTGTGGCTGAGGATAATTTCGACCATTATGTTGTTGAACTTTCCAGTTTCCAGCTCGACGATATAAAGGATTTCCGTCCATACATTTCTGTACTTACAAATATAACACCCGACCATCTCGACCGCTACGAGTACAAATATGAAAACTATATCCGCAGCAAGTTCCGCGTCGGAATTAACCAGAAGGACGACGATGTCTTTATCTACTGTGCCGATGATCCCGACACAATGAAATGGTTTGAAACTCTTGCTCCCTCATGTATAAGACTTCCTTTTTCGCATGATAAGGAATTTGAGAACGGGGGCTTTGTAAAAGAAAATGAACTAATAATAAAAACTAAAAATAAGGTAACGACTATGAGTATAAACGAACTGGCTTTACAAGGTAAGCACAACAGGTACAACTCGCTGGCAGCGGGTATTGTGGCAAGCGTGTATGATATCCGTAAGGAGAATATACGCGAATCACTTATGAGTTTCACAGCGGTGGAACACAGGATGGAAAGAGTGATAAAAGTACACGGGGTTGAGTTTATCAATGACTCTAAAGCCACAAATGTGAATTCCACATGGTATGCTCTCGAAAGCATGAAAAACCCGGTAGTATGGATAGCCGGTGGTGTCGACAAGGGTAATGACTATGAGGCCCTTTTCGGGCTTGTGAAAGAAAAGGTAAAAGGAATTGTCTTTCTTGGTGTCGACAACAAGAAACTGTTCAGCATTTTTTCGTGGTTCGAAAAACCAAAGGCTGAGGCAAGGACAATGAAGGATGCCGTAAGGATGGCCTATAAGATGGCACGTCCGGGAGACATAGTTCTTCTGTCGCCATGCTGTGCAAGCTTCGACCTTTTCGAGAATTTCGAAGACAGGGGTATACAGTTTAAAAAGTCAATAAGAGAACTCTGAAAATGAACGCTGTTCTGGAAAAATATTTCAAGGGCGACAGAGTGATCTGGGGCGTTGTCGTTGCTCTGTCTGTCTTCTCGATACTTGCCGTGTACAGTTCTACAGGCACATTGGCCTTTAAGTATCAGGATGGAAATACCCTGTTTTATCTTTTCAGACACACGTTGATATTATTAATTGGAATATCTATAATTTTTGTCACGCACCTCATACCATTCGCTTATTATTCCAGGATATCACAATTGCTTTTATTCATAAGTATTCCTCTTCTTGCATTGACTCTGTTTAAGGGGACCAGCCTTAACGAGGCATCCAGGTGGATCACACTGCCGGGTACTACACTCTCATTCCAGACGTCAGACCTTGCCAAACTTGCGCTGATAATGTTCATAGCCCGTTTCCTTGCCCAGAATCAGGAAAATGTTGATGATTTCCGTAAGGGTTTCAGATCAATAATGATATGGATTGTTCTGGTTTGCGGCCTGATTTTTCCTGCAAATTTCAGCACTTCTGCTTTGTTGTTTCTTACGGCGATGATCCTGCTTTTTATCGGTCGCATAAAATTCCGTTACCTTATGTATGTGGCCATTACCGGGATATCAGTTGCCGC
>CAZEWB010000159.1:0-4893 GCA_964515655.1 uncultured Bacteroidales bacterium | reverse complement strand
TGTGTTGGGTGTGTTTGGTGTTTGGTGGCCATTTACGGGATATAAGTTGCCGCTATTTTTATTCTTATTGCCATGATTATGCCCGAGGAAAACAGGGGAAGGATTGGAACCTGGTGGAATCGGATTGAAACCTTTTTCAGCGGCAGCAGCAGCGAAAATGTTTACCAGACCGACCAGGCAAAAATTGCGATAGCTACAGGCGGATTAGTTGGAAAAGGACCGGGAAACAGCACACAGAGGAATTTTCTTCCTCATCCGTATTCCGATTTTATTTTTGCAATAATCATAGAAGAATATGGTCTCTGGGGGGCGGCGCTCATGCTGTTCCTGTACCTTATATTATTATACCGGGCCGGAGTTGTCGTACGACGATCTCACAGCGGTTTTGGCATTTTTGTGACGATCGGGCTTGCTGTAAGCCTGGTTTTCCAGGCCTTTGTTAATATGGGTGTGGCGGTGAACCTTCTTCCGGTTACGGGACAGACATTACCTCTGGTGAGTATGGGGGGAACATCGATATTTTTCACTGGCGCCGCTATTGGCGTTATCCTGAGCGTAAGCCGAAGTGTAACTAATACCTCAAGTGATGAAAAAAACTAAACTTCGTGTAATTATCAGCGGCGGAGGAACCGGGGGCCACGTGTTTCCCGCGATATCAATTGCCAATGAACTCAGGGACACTTTTCCCGGTATCGAGATACTCTTCGTCGGCGCTGAAGGTAAAATGGAAATGGAAAAAGTCCCTGCTGCCGGATACAAAATAATCGGGCTTCCGGTAAGAGGTTTCCAGCGCAGGCTCACAACAAAAAATATCTCGTTCTTCTTTAAACTTATGGCAAGCATATCCAAAGCAAAGAAGATAATAACTGAATTCAACCCTGATATAGTTATCGGTGTCGGCGGCTTTGCTTCGGGACCCGTCCTCCGTGTAGCGACCCGCAGAAAGATCCCTACTCTTATCCAGGAACAGAATTCTTATGCCGGCGTGACAAACAAAATACTTTCATCAAGGGTAAACGTGATATGTGTCGCTTATGATGAAATGGACAAATATTTTCCCGCCGGGAAAATTGTCTATACCGGCAATCCTGTGCGCAGAGATCTGTTGAATGTTGACCAGAAAAGAGAAGAGGGACTTATTAATTTCAACTTCAGAGGTAACCGCAAAGTGCTTCTGGTTCTCGGTGGAAGCCTTGGCTCTAGGACTCTGAATCAGAGCGTACATGCCGGGCTGGGAAAACTTATAGATAATAAGGTTCAGGTCATCTGGCAGACAGGTAAGGACTATTATCAGGTGGCAAAAGAAATGGTAGCGTCACTGCATACAGACGATATTCATGTGTATGACTTCATAAACAGGATGGACCTGGTTTACGCAATTGCAGATGTAATTATTTCACGAGCCGGAGCAAGTACTGTCTCTGAACTTTGCCTTGTGAAAAAGCCCGCGATCCTTGTCCCTTCACCAAATGTAGCAGAGGATCATCAGACAAAAAATGCAATGGCGCTGGTAAATAATAATGCAGCAATGATGATCGAAGACCGCGAGTCGGTCGCAAATCTGGTAGATGAATCTATAAAACTGATGAACGATGATTTCAGGATGAAGGTCTACCGCGAAAATATTGCGAAGATGGCCGTTCCCGATGCAGCAAAAAGAATAGTAAACGAAATAACGAAGCTTCTTGAATGAGTGAGAAAATGTCATATCCGTCAAAGGTCTATCTGCTTGGGGCAGGCGGGATAGGTATGAGCGCTCTCGGGATGTTCTTTTTGAACAGGGGCGTCACCGTGGCGGGCTATGACCGTACTCAGAGTATCACTACTGAAATGCTGAAAGAAAAAGGTGCTGAGATAATTTTTGCCGACAGTCCTGAACTTATTCCTTCCGTTTTCTCCGGATCACATGATGACGTATGGATTGTTTATACCCCGGCAGTCCCGCGCGACCTAAAACTTCTTTCATGGTTTAAACAGAAGAATTACATTATATATAAGAGGGCGGAAGTCCTCGGTATCATCACCGGTGATTTCATCACTTTTGCTGTAGCAGGAACTCACGGCAAAACAACAACAACTGCTGCAATTTCACATATACTCAGAAATTCCGGAGTGGACTGCACGTCGTTTGTCGGCGGGATTTCGAAAAATACCGGTACAAATTTCCTGAACGGAAAAAGCAATATCGCCGTTGTTGAGGCTGACGAATACGACCGTTCGTTCCATTTCCTGAATCCCGATTATGCAGTCGTAACATCAGTTGAGCCGGATCATCTGGATATTTACGGAAGTTATGACATGGTGAAGGAATCCTTCAGAACCTTTGTTTCGAAATTGAAAAATGGCGGTAAGCTGGTAGTACATAAAAACTATTCAGGCATTTTCAATGGTATTGGACCCTCAACTGTTACTTATGGTGCGGGAACTGATGCCACTTATTCTGCTGACAAAATAAAATGCGGCCCGGATGGAATTACATTCGATCTTATTTTTCCGGGAAAAACAGTAAAAACTGTGACAGTTCCGGTTTTTGGTCAGCATAACGCGGAGAATGTACTTGCTGCAGGAGCCGTTACACATCTGTTTGGCGTTGATCCGGAAAACATCTGCAATGCATTATCATCCTTTTCAGGCGTGCGCAGGAGGTTCGACGTTATTTTTAAAGCAGGTGATAAAATGCTGGTGGATGATTATGCTCACCATCCGGACGAACTGGATGCTCTGACCAAAACTCTTAAACAACATTTCCCCGGGAAAAAATATGCTGCAATTTTCCAGCCTCACCTTTATTCAAGGACACGTGACTTCGCAGAAAGGTTCGCCGCTTCGTTATCGGAATTTCATAATGTTCTGCTTTTCGACATATATCCTGCCCGCGAAGAACCTATCGAAGGTGTCGACAGTAAGATATTGCTGAAGAATATTACTTCGCCGTTCAAAGAATGTGTGACTCCTGAAAATGTTTTAAAGACTCTCGGCAATATCTCTTTTGATATTCTGGTGACTATCGGCGCCGGAAATGTTGATGACATGCTTCCTGAAATTAAAAAATGGATGAAACTGAAATATGAAAGCAAGAGTTAAGAATATAATCTTGCAAACATTGGTCTGGCTGCTGCTGATCTCTTTCCTTTCGGTAAGCATGAGCTTTGTCGGTGGTAAAAGAAGTTCGGTCATCTGCACAGATGTAGAGATAAATATCAGTGAGGCACATGAGTTCATTGACGAAGCTGAGGTAAAAGATATCCTTGCAAAAAGCAACCTCTTCCTGCCCGGATTTGTATGCGACAGTGTTAACCTTGATGAAATTGAAAAGATCCTTGAAAAGCACAATCAGGTAAAGTCAGTCGAAACATTCCTTACTGTTGACGGAAAGCTCGTGATAAATATTGCACAGCGCAGGCCGGTTCTCAGGATCTTTAATAATGACGGCGACTCATTTTATATTGATGAAGACGGTAAACTAATGCGCACCTCATCAAAGTACACACCGCGGGTATTAGTTGCCACAGGAAGGATAAAGGGGAGTTATAAGGAATATAAGACCTGTGTTCCGTCTTCTGTCAGTTCCGGCGACTTTGCAGTTCTTCAGTTATTCCAGATATATCAGCTTGCAGTGAAGATCAACAGCGATCCGTTCATGTTTGCATTGGTAGACCAGATATATGTAAGCAACGAATTTCAGATCGAATTGATCCCGAAAGTCTCCGACTGGACGATAGTTATCGGAGATACAGAGGACACAGAGGGGAAGTTCGCAAAACTGAAATCCTTCCTTAAGATCATTCCTTATCCGGATGGATGGGACGTGTATAAGACAGTGAATCTGTCATTCAAAGATCAGATAGTATGTACTAAAAAAACAATCATATGAACAAGTCCAGAATTATTTCGGCCATCGACATTGGCACAACGAAGATCGTTGCAATCACAGGTTGCATAACCGAAAACGGTAAATTTAGCCTGCTCGGTATAGGTCGCGAGGCTTCGGCGGGAATTCGACGCGGAAACATTCAGAATATACAGATGGCTGCCGAAAGTATGCGTAAGGCTGTTGATAAATGCGAAGAAATGTCCGGCCATAGGATCCGAAAAGTTGTTGTTGGTATTGCAGGTCAGAATATAAGGAGCATGGTCAATGCCGGCTATATCAACAGGCAGAACCCAGACGAAGGAATTACCGAAGCGGAAGTGAGCAAACTTGCTTCCGATCAGTTCAATGTGGCTATTGAACCGGGAGAGCAGATCATACATGTCATCCCCAAAAGTTACAGGATAGACGATGACGGTGGCGTTAACAATCCCATAGGTTCCGTTGGCAGAAAACTTGAAGGCGCTTTTAATATTGTAGTGGGAAGGTCCAATGAGATAGGATACATTAAAAAATGTGTGTCGATGCTCAATCTGGAATTGCTTGATATTTATCTTGAACCTATTGCATCTGCCCGTGCAGTTTTGACTTCAGATGAAATGGAAGCCGGTGTTGCAATGATAGATATCGGTGGCGGTACTTCAGACATTGCTGTTTATCATAAAAACAGCCTCTGCCATACTGCCGTAATTCCTTTTGGCGGCAACGTCATTACCAATGACCTTGTTGAAGAACTAAGGCTTGTTGAACGCATAGCTGAAGAACTGAAACGTAAACATGGTTCATGTCTGCCCGAATCCTGCGATAATGTTTTTATTTCTGTGCCCGGCATCAGCGGACGCGAACCAAGGCAGATAGAGATGTCCATTTTGGCCGAGATAATTAAAGCCCGTATGGAAGAGATTATCGGAAGTCTCGACTTTCAGATAACACACTCCGGTTATGCCCAGAAACTTGGCGCCGGACTTGTAATTACTGGCGGAGGAGCAGAGACAATAAATATGGTTGAGGTTGGTAAGAAG
>CAZEWB010000158.1:0-7520 GCA_964515655.1 uncultured Bacteroidales bacterium | reverse complement strand
AATGTTTTTACCATTGCCGCATAGTCCCAGCCTTTAACATTATATACCTGCATACCTTCAGGAATACATTGTCCTGTTTTGTCATTTTTAAAGCTATCATCCCATATTGCTACAACCATCGGGATCTGCAGCACAGATGCGGCATTGATGATTTCGAGAAAATTCCCATCAGAAGTATCAGTCCGGTTTATTGTACCAAATGCAACTTCGTTTCCACCGGCAGAAAACCGACCATCCGGATCAGGCTTTCCGTTATTTCTGTATAATTTCGAAGCAAAGGCGAGACCAAGTAAACGAGGCATCTGTCCTGCAACTGACGTAAGATCGGCCGAACTGTTCTTTTGTTCTGTAAGGTTTAACCACTTACCTTTTTCATCCTGATTAGGAGTGGAAAAATGATTATTGAACGACCTTCCTCCGTTATGGGGATTATTTCTGATATCGGTATCGCCGTATAATAATGCAAAGAACTGTTCGGGCGTCAGGAGCCCCGCTGCCAGCATAAATGTCTGGTCGTGATAATAACCCGAACGCCAGTCGCCTTTGTTGAAGAACTTTGCAAGAGCGACCTGTGCCACTTCCCTGCCATCGCCAAAAACACCTGATTCAGCATATCCTGCCTGCACCTCTTTCTTTCCCATAAGGCTCAGTTGCCTGCTGAGAACACATATCCTGTAATCCTCCAGAACCTCTTTTTTGAAATCCTCGAATGTTAGCTGACCGTCCATAATTAACAATAATTGCCGTTACAAAGTTAAAAAGAACTATGTCAATTAAAATCCCTTTTAAAAATTCTAAGTAAAATTTTATGTTTTTATCTTTGCAATGGATATATGAATTGAAATAATCCCAAACTTTAAATTGTCCAATAGAATGAAATCATATATGTTAATTAAAGTGTGGGAAGCACGAAGTCGGAAGCATGAAGTCGCATGGGTTGTGGGTTGTGAGCATAGGTTTATAAATCCCGTGCACCGGGCTCATGCACCCTCAACTTCGCGCTTCGTGCTCCGGACTTCCAACACTTTAATTTAACCTACTTGTGTTTTTATTGGACTAAGAAATTAATAAAATTGGTATAATATGCCAACAACTAAGAATCAGTTAACCGACCTTCTCAGCACCGACAGTTCGCGTGCAGTTGCCGACATGGCAGCAATGGCCGTCGGAAATGACCAGGCTGCTTTTGACGTGGTTTTCGACCTGTGTATCAACAAACCTTATCCCGTAAACATGAGGGCGGCACGAGTGCTGACGCTGAGTTCGGAAAAACATCCTGAACTGATCCACCCTTACCTCGGCAAGATCACGGGGCTTGTTGTTTCCAAGACAACGGGAGGCGTGAAGCGCGGCCTGATGAAGATCATCATTGACAGTATTGACATAAACGACATACCCGATTCCGGTCTGCTGATTGACCATTGCTTTAAACTTATTCTGGACTCTGAACAGGAATACGCGCTTCGTGTTTATGCAATGGAGATAGTTTTCAAGACATGTAAGATCGTACCCGACCTAAAATACGAACTCCGCCAGACCCTTGAAATGATAGAAGAGGACAGCCCGCCGTCAATAAGGGCGAGGGCGGGGATGATACTGAAAAAACTGGGGAAATAAAGTCTGACGCCACACTCAGGGTTTTATCTTAGTAACTGACACATAGTCCAAAAAGCGTGGGTGTCTGAGTGTACATCATTGGCGAAATGAAAAAAATAGTAATGACGTTAACAAAAAGCGCGTCATTGCGAGGGTTCATTACAAATAAATTGCTGTAAGAGAACCCGAAGCAATCGGATGTGGGTAGATTTGTGCGGATGGTGCAGGAAGGAAAACACCTTAATACGGTCCCGTATATCCACGCACAATCCTATCACACAGAGATTGCTTCACGTTGCTATAGCATATGCGTTTTCATATATTTTACATGCAACGTTCGCAATGACGGGTGGGTGTTTTTATGTCAACCCTTTCAGAGGTATGGGTATGCGCTTCTGCTGCCAGTATTTTTACTGTACCTCTATAACAATGGCGATAATTTTAATTCTATGGTTTTTATATTTTCTGCTCTTTTGATTAGAAGTTTTACATTGTCTATATAGGGTAAAGTATCCTTTTGATATTTATATGATATTTTTTCTACTGGAATTCCATTAACAGAAATAATTTTATCATCCATCATTAGTCCTTGCTTTTCAGCCGCACTGTTTTCATATAAGCCCTTAACGATCCACCCTCCCATAGTTTTACATCTGTCTGCATAATCAAAACCCAGCTTATTAATATTGAAGAGAGCAGCATAGTCCTCGTTCGGTCTTATGTATAAATTATAATTATTGAAATCAAATAATATATCAAAACGTTCCAGTACATTATTTCCAAGTATTCCCAAATAGTCTCCATCTGCCAATACCCCGGATTCATCAGAACTAAATGACATTATTACGTTTCCAAAAGAAAAACCAGATATTTGTAATGAATCAGCAATAAAATCATAACCGGAAGATTCGCCACCAATTCCTCCATGGTTGGAATAATAACGAACTTTATGTTCAATGTTTTTTTTCAAATTATTGTTTTCGGCAGTTGAACTTGTTAAACAGCTTGATGGCGACCCTGTGTCAAGAAAAAAATAACCTTTAATTGTTACTGATCCATTTATTTTTACAGTTAATGGCACATAATATCTGTAATCTACAATTTTTATTTTTATCTTCTTATATTTTGAAAGATCTATTGATTTGATATCATTCAAAATCCTGATATACTCTTTTTTATAATTTATTTCCATAATTCTTCTTTCAAAATAATCAGTACCGATTAACCCATCAACAATATCCCCGCCAATTGGTTTTAGGTTAACGACCGGAACATCATAAGTGCGGTAACTGTTATTCCCTGTTGAGAGTCCAATACTATCAGTAATTACAGTAATGTTTTGAAATGAATTGCCTACGCCGGAGATTGTCGAATAAAAACAATCATACTTTTTCGTAAGGTTTGAATTTTGAAAAATGCTGTCAAGACATAACCAGTCGGATCCGGTATCAATTACAAAGTTCCCCTGAACACTATCAACTTTCCCCTGAACAAGCAATAATCCATAATTATATCTAATTGGAATAGCATTTACGGGAATTATAAAAGTATCTGCCTTTGCAATACTATTATATGGTTTATCAGCAGGGGCTTTGCAGGCAATAAATTGTATGATGATTAGAAGTAAAAAAAGTAATTTTCGCATGTTTATGTATATTGATGAATTAATTTTGTATTTATTTTCAATTTGCTTATTATTTCTTTTTTTTTGTTTTTTTTTCTAATACTTTCAAACTTTCTAAATAATTATTTTCTGCTTCGCTCAATGTTTTTTGTTGATACTTCTTATATTCTGAGGTAGCCTTATCAATTGCAATTTCGTGGCTGACGGAGCCTGCTCCCGTTAAAAGTTTTTCTCCGCTCATTGTCAGAATATTATTCAAATGTTCAGACCAATCTTTCATTGTCATTACTTGTTCCCGTTCGGCTTGACGCTCGGCAAAATCTAAATACCCCGATACTATTTGTCCAAGCGAACGAAGCTCTTTTTCATCTAAATAATTTTTTGCAACTACTACGTCTTTCAGATACGGACGACTGCCCGGGAAAGTCATCAAGCCCATAAATTCTTTTTCGGCAGCGGCACGGTTGAAAATAACTTCAGCAGCAGTTTGACCGTGTATGGCAAAATGAATTTTGTTTTGTACTTTCTTAAAAAATGCGATGGAAACGTCAGCTTTGGGATCGTAATCAATGCTGGTTGAGTATATATCAAGTACCTGACGATAAAACACCTTTTCAGACGCACGAATGTCGCGTATTCGCTGCAACAATTCTTTCCAATAGCCACCACCACCCAAATTTTTCAGGCGTTCGTCGTCCATGGTAAAACCTTTACGTATGTACTCATTAAGGCGTTTGGTTGCCCATTGACGAAACTGTGTTCCCCGTATGGATTTTACACGGTAACCGACAGAAATTATAACATCTAAGTTATAGTAATTATGGGCTTTCTGCTGAAATTCGGAAATTCCGAATTTCTGTGTACACAGTATCTCATCAAGCTCACCTTCATTAAAAACATTTTGTATATGCTCGTTTATTGTAGATTTTGCCTTGCCAAAAAGCAAGGCCATTTGCTCTTGTGTAAGCCATACTGTTTCATCTCCAAAACGAACATGTACCGAAATTTTTTCGTCCTCGGTTTTGAATAAAATAAAATCTGAATGGTTCTCTTTCATACTATTTCTTTTGTTTGCTTACAAGTCGCTAACATTAACTCATTGATGTTATTTTTACCTTGAGCTGGGACTAAGGTGCGATATACACATGCGGCAATACATCAGGTTAACTACTTATTGGCGTATTTCATTGATTTTATACATTTAAAAAGATTAAACATCCTTTATCAATTACAAATATAAACTATTTTTCAATTTATTTTCATACATTTACAATAAAAATTACCATGTCGGTATTAATGGAATTTGCAATGTTCCCAACGGACAAGGGAGGGAGTGTAAGCCGGTATGTGAGCAAAGTAATTGACATGATACGCCGCGATGTCCCCACGTACAAGCTCACTGCTATGGGCACGATAATTGAAGTTGATACTTTCGGTGAAGCATTGGTAATACTGCAGAAAGCACATGATATTCTTGATCCGGTTTCTGAGAGAATTTATTCCACAGTGAAATTCGATATCAGAAAAAGTAAAGAGAACAGGATGGAAGGAAAGATAAGATCTGTTGAAGATAAAATAGGCGGAGTAAAAAAATGAAGAACCTTGTCGTAATACTCATCTTTGCTCTTGCATTGCAAAATGCAGCCGAAGCCCAGTGCTATGCGACAAACATAACCTATAAGGATGGCGAGGACATTAACTATATTGTCTGGTACAAACTGGGACCGATATGGCTCGAAGCCGGCAAGGTCAGGTTCCTGGCTGACAGCACAACATATAACGGAAAACCTGCGTGGAATATAAAGAGCTATGGTACTTCTTATGAAAACTGGGACAGTTTTTTCAAGGTGCGTGACTTTTACGAAGTCTATATGGAACACGACATGCTTCGTCCCCTTGAATTCACACGCCAGAATTACGAAGCCGGCTGGACGGTTTTTGAGCAATACAAATTCGACCATCAGAAACAGCTAATATACAGCACGACCGAGAACAGCGATAAAAAAAGAACATGCGACACACTAGCCATGAAACCTTGTACCCATGACCTCCTTACTGCTATTTTGTACGCCCGCAACCTCGACTTTTCGAAGTATGCCGTAAACCAGAAGATTCCCGTAATGATCGTCATCGATGCCGGCTTTTACCCGCTCTATCTGCGCTTTCAGGGGAAAGAGAAAATTGCCGACAAAAATGGTGTGGAATATAATTGCCTAAAGTTTTCAGTTATGCTGATCGAAGGAACAATGTTCAATCAGGGCGAGAACATGACCGTATGGGTAACCGATGATGGCAACCACATTCCTGTACTGATAGAAGCAAGCATACTTGTGGGGTCTATCAAAGCCTACCTGTCTTCCTATAAAAACTTACGGTTTCCCTTTGATGCAAAGGTAAAGTAATATAAGCCCAAAATTCCAAGACCCAAGAACCAAGCCCCAAGGGACAGTTCCCCTGGATTTATAGTTCATTGAAAAT
Organism: uncultured Bacteroidales bacterium; assembly: GCA_964515655.1. Classification (GTDB taxonomy): domain Bacteria; phylum Bacteroidota; class Bacteroidia; order Bacteroidales; family GWA2-32-17. The sequence goes on along the minus strand of CAZEWB010000158.1, from coordinate 1,822 downwards.
TGAACATTTGACATTGTTCGTTTAATCGAAAAATAATGTTCAATGTCAAACAAACAACTAACAATGAACAAGGGATGGCTCCCTTGGAATTTGAAATTTGGGTCTTGGAATTTGGTTCTTAAAACCTACTTTTCCACAGAGACCTTTTCCCTTGCGTAATACATTCCATCGCTTAAAGTAAGCACATAAAGTCCTGCAGAAAGCTCCTTGATATTAATACTGCCTTCGGGCTGCACATCTGAAAATGCAAAGACCTTTTTACCTGTAAGGTCGTATATTTCCAGCGTCACTTTACTTTTAAAGTTTGTCCTGTAATTCATTATATCCGTAACAGGATTCGGGAAAACCTGCAGCAAAGCAAGAACATTCACCGGCACTTCCATCTGATCGAGACATTGCAGGGAATTATAAATGTTTATCCTCCCGGCGCCCATCAGTCCCACAAAAGCGGAATTAAGGCTGTCGATATTATCGCAGCCTTCTTTCAGGCAGTATTCAAGCTGTGCCGGGGTTGCCCACGGCCTGTATGATTTCATAAGAGCAAGAGTTCCTGCGGTAAGCGGGCAGGCCATAGAAGTGCCGTCCATTAAGCCATAGGGGCTGCTCCATGCAAGCGTGCTGTACATTGCAGCGCCCGGGGCCATAACATCAATCCATGACCCGAATTGCGAGAAAGAGGCGATTGAGTCGGATGCAGTAGTTGCACCGACAGAGATCACATGTTCGAAGTTTGCCGGGAAATTAATAGTGGAATCTCCATCGTTTCCGGCAGCTGCAACAAAGGTGACGCCAAGAGAATCTCCCTCGTTGATAAGCATCGCCAGAGTATTAAAAGATGCCGAATCGGCACCTCCGAATGACATGCTTACAATATCTGCTCCGACTGTAATGGCATAATCAACACCTTCGGCGGGAGTCTCGATCGCAAGAGGAATAAACGAAGCATTCCTAACGGTCTTAACGGGAATAATGGAAACATTGTGGCTTACAGAAGCTATACCTGTAATATTATTTGTAACCGCGCCGGCGAGTCCTGCGCAATGTGTTCCGTGTGTGAAAGCAAGTTCTCCCCATAAATAAGGCGGATTAAGAGGTGCATTAGGGTTATTATCATTGTCGGCAGCATCCCATCCTACAAAATCGTCAATATACCCGTTGCCATCGTTATCAATTGAATCCCCAAGGGTTTCAGCATAATTCCTCCAGATATTCCCGATAAGATCAGGATGTGTGATCCTGCATGCATCGTCAACAATGGCAAGTTTTATCTCTTTGCTTCCGGTTGCAATGTTCCACGCATCGTATGCATTTATATTTGTAAGGTAATACTGCCCGGTGATATCAGTATCATTGGGAGTTGCAGATATTCTGTAAACGGGGCATTTTTCGGCATATTCAATATAATTCAATCCTGATATTCGTCTTACAAACTGATCAATTTCACCCGCTTTGTCAAATCTGACGCGATACATCTTTTTTACTTTTGCAGACGGCGTATGAAAGGGACGTGATATTTCAGATACATTATAATACTCCGCCCAGCCTGCGAATTCAGGAAATCCGCTGTATGTCTCTGCCGGATTATCGCCCTTATGATAGTCGGGTAAAACAACAGAACTGTTGTCGTTTATTTTGAAGTAAATGACATTATCCCAGAAGTCAGGATAAGTGATCTGGGCTGAAATTATCTGCGATAAAATCAAAATGACAGGAATGATCAATATGTATTTCATATGTTAAATATTTTGGTTCTTTATTAATTGTGTGTGTAAATGTAAATAAAAAGTTCAATAGTTCTCATCTCACCAAACACACCCAACAC
>CAZEWB010000157.1:0-7543 GCA_964515655.1 uncultured Bacteroidales bacterium | reverse complement strand
TGTGTTGGGTGTGTTTGGTGTTTTGTTTCCCTTTTATTACAACAGGAATAATAGTGAAACAGGATCGCCATATTCCAATGGGACTAAAGAAGGGATTTCTCTGTCTAAGATCAACGGAAAAATTCAGTATGGAATATCCCATTCATTTTTCGACGATAACTTTAATGCAAATGATGTGGGATTGACATTATACAACAATTACCTGAGCCAGACAGTCTGGGTTTCATACCTGCAGAGTGACCCGAAAGGACATTTCAAGAATTACGAGATATCACTTTCTATTGATAACAGTTATCATTATAAACCATTTGCCGGTACTTCAAATTCTGTAGGCCTTAACGGGAATGCAACATTGATGAGTTACCTCTGGTTTTGGTCGGGTTTATCTTTTCCTCTTTCTCCAGAGAGAGATTATTACGAACCTAGAGTGGCCGGCAGGTATTATTTAAAGGATCCTTATTACGGAGGCTATCTCGGATTTTCCAGCGATTACCGCAAGTCCTTTGCTTTAGACGGAATGATTAATGAAAATTATGCCCGTGGTTCAAAACGCAGTTCATCGTATTCGTTGTCACCCATTGTAAGAGTAAACAACCATTTTATTTTCAGTCATACTGTAAATTATGTGGTCGACAGGAATGATGTGGGATTTGTTGATTTTGCGCCTACTGGTGATATTCTTTTTGGCGAACGGGATATTGATACATGGTCTCAGACCTTTTCCGGCACTTATGTTTTTGTTAACGACCTTTCACTTGGACTGCGGGCAAGGCATTATTGGTCGAACGGGAAATACTACACATATCCCACGCTTATGGAAGATGGCACATTATCGGAAGAAAGTTATTCCGGTATAAGCGGTGACTTTAATTACACATCTTTTAATATCGACCTTGTTTTCAGCTGGCAGTTCAGTCCCGGCAGTATATTTAATATTGTATGGAAATATGAACTTCTCCACGAAGGAGACGCTCTTCCCGACAGTTATTTCAACCACATGGGCGAAGCATTCGAGCCTCCCGCAAGAAATATTGTTTCGGTAAAATTCCTGTACTATCTCGATTATCTGATGCTGAAGAAGAAATAAAATTTGTCAAAAGTCAGCTTAGTAGTATTGACTTTCGACATGTGACTTGCAGACCTTTGACAATGCAAAGCCTTAATTTTAGAACTCCTGACCTGTTCTTGCAATTCAGTGGGTTACAGATTTACTTCGCAAAGTGAAAAACGCGACTCCGAAGGAGTCGAATATGAATAACCCCGTGCAAATGAGTGAAACGAATGTAGCACGGGGTAAATAAAACATAAAAATGATTTTGGCGGAAAATTTGCCATTTTTGCAAATTTTATGACAAAATCAATGTGTTTCATTTTGCGAGAGGTAAGGAGTTCTGAATTTTAGTAAATCTTTTATTACATTTGTATCATAATGAGCGACGAAAATCTCGACATACACCAGCCTGACGAAATAAACGAGGAGAAGGAATTTGAGCAGAAGCTGCGGCCTTTGCAGTTCTCGGAATTTTCCGGCCAGGAAAAGATAGTCGAGAACATAAAAGTTTTTGTCAAGGCAGCCGGCATGCGCGGCGAGGCACTCGACCATGTTTTATTGCACGGCCCTCCGGGACTTGGAAAAACGACCCTTGCCAACATTATTGCTGCCGAACTCAAGGTGAACATGAGGATTACCTCCGGCCCCGTTCTCGAAAAACCCGGCGATCTTGCAGGCATACTTACAGGTCTTGAACCCCGCGATGTTCTGTTCATCGACGAGATACACCGCCTCAGCCCTGTTGTTGAAGAATACCTCTACTCGGCAATGGAGGACTTTAGGATCGACATCATGCTTGACAAAGGTCCCAGTGCAAGAAGCATACAGATAAATCTTAACCCGTTTACTCTCATCGGCGCAACTACGCGCTCCGGATTACTTACCAGTCCGCTGCGTGCAAGGTTCGGTATAACAATGCATCTTGAATATTACAACTCTCAGATACTTGAAAAGATCATACACCGTTCTGCCCATATCCTGCAGGTTCCTATCGATAAAAAAGCCGCTGCAGAAATAGCATGCCGCAGCAGGGGTACCCCGCGAATTTCAAACGCGCTCCTTCGCCGTGTACGCGACTTTGCACAGGTAAAGGGAACCGGAAAAATCGAAATAGAGATCACACGCTACGCCCTCGATGCACTCAACATTGATAAGTTCGGCCTCGACCAGATGGATAACCGTATTCTTCTTGCAATAATTGACAAATTCAAAGGCGGGCCGGTCGGCCTTACAACAATTGCCACTGCTGTAAGCGAAGAGGCCGGTACCATCGAAGAAGTTTACGAACCATTCCTGATAAAGGAGGGCTTCCTTAAACGCACACCCCGCGGCCGCGAAGCCACAGAGAAATCATACAAACACCTGGGCAAAATTCAGCCCGGAAACGGCAATCTGAAACTGGAACTGGAGTAGTACTTTGCCCACCACCCTCCCTCCCGTCATTCTGAACTTGATTCAGAATCTCCTCCTGCACATGCTCTATGGGTTTGGAGAGTGGAGAGATGCTGAAATAAATTGCCAATGGCGGAATTCCGGCATTCGTCTCATTATCAGGCTATATACGAAGAAGAATATAAAACGTAAAATTTTATGTTAATGCAATTAATAAACATTTTCATGTGGAAGGGGAGGGGGTGCAAAAAGCATAGCATCTATAAGAGGCTTTGCTTTTGCAGGGGGGAGGGCCAGAAGAAAATGTATACACAATCGTTTATCCCGTCATATTTCATTGTGGCACCTTTGGGGCTGGGGTCTCAGGATGACAAAATAAAATCACAACGACTTCAACCTGTACAACTTTGTAAGTTCCAGTGGTTCGTTATGCCTGTACAGAAAGTACAGACGGTTATCGTGGATCTTTATTTTGTCAATATACTTATATCCCGATAACTCAGTTGTACCAATCACTTTATCTTTTTCAAGATCATATTCCATAAGAGTTGTAACGCCGTTCTTAAGGTACTTGAAAAAAACACGGCCGCTTATTTCGTCTGCATAGATCTCCTCCTTAAGGTTTTTATCCTTGCCGAATGTCAGTTTGCCTTCCTTCTGAAGTTCCCCTTTGTCGTTATATATCTCGAACTTCGATTCAACAAAATTGAAAATAACAACCCTGTCCTTAATCTTCATCAGCGGTGCATATATGGGATCGAAAAAACACATCTGCTCAAAACGCAGGTCTGCTTCAGTAGGTTCAGAATTGCCCATGGAATAAAAGCGGTTCCTGTCCGACACCATCCTTAATGCGACCTCATCGGCAATAATGCGGAATTCTTTTGGATCCTTTGCAATTGTATCAACAACATAGTACGAAAGCACCTGGTTGTTGTATGAATATTGTTTTACATAGAACTTGTCCCCTATCCCTGTAATGCAAGGTGTGATGTGTTCCTTGAAATATTCTGCATTCAATGGATTTTTAAGGATGAATTCAGAATCTTCGAGCGTGATCTCCCAGGCAGCCCTTTCAGTAATATAAAAAAGGTTGTCCATGCAGTCGCGGTAGAACACCCCTTCGGAGTGTACCCATGCCTTCTGCAAAGTATCGCCTGAACTATTCATAAGAATGAACCAGGGATTCTTCTTTTCACGCCAGCTGTATGCCAGGAGAAGAATTGAATCGCCGAAAAATTCATAATCCACAACGTCGAAAAGTTTTTTCTCTATTAAATCAACTGCAATCTGAGACGATACCGGCACTTCGGGAAGCATGGACGTTTTCCTTATCATTTTTACCAGTTGCGCCGGCATACTTCCGTTGACAGCAATTTTAACCGTCTCGTAAGCAACATGAGAAAGTATAAGAGTGTCAGGGACCTTTTCGACAGAAATAGAAAAGCGCCCCTTATAATTTGAAATTGTCCCGTTCTTCGACCTCCACGATTTAATGCTTACATAATTCAGGGGCTCCCCTGTCTCGTTGTCTTTTATTTCTCCCGAAACGAATGTTTTATTCTGTGAAAAAACCGAAGTACCAAGGAACAGCAGTAACAATATTGCCGTATACCTCAGCATTACTTCAGCCCCTTTAGTTTCTTTTCAGCATCCTTTTTGTAGAAGCCACCGGTCTTTTCGATTTTTTCCAGCAAAGCCTTTGCTTCGTCTTTTTTTGAAGCATTAATCAACGAAAGAGCTTTGTACCATTCTGCCTCTTCGAAAAATAAATCAACACTATTATTAATGACCTGATCTAAATTTGTAATGGCCTTATCGTACTTTTTAAGATGATAATTGCACAGGCCGCCATAGAACAATGCATTCAGGTCATCGGGGTATTGCTGTAAAATAATTTCATAGTCAGCTAATGCAGCAGAATAGTATGGTGATTTGAACTTTTTCATTGCATTATCCAGAAAGTTTACATAAGCGATCTTCTCTTCTTTTTTGAGAGCTTCAGCAGGTGCAGCAGATTCTTTGTTCCTTGAATCCTGATTTTCGTACTTTGGCTCAACACTGGCAATATCTGTGATGTTATTGTCAAAAGATGTCTGGGTTCTCAGTCTGGAATAATCAACAACAATAAGGTCATACATTACATCCTGCGGAAATCTGGTCATGCCTGCCAGTAATGATACATTATTATCATCGGATATTGCCCGAGCAGCCCCAGACATTTCCTGTGCCATTACAACTGTATTTATCAGACCTTCATCTCCGTCTTTTCTGTAATTCAGGTCTGCTTTTTCTTCTTCATTCTTTTCGGCAAAACTTACAGAGCCGGTAGATACTGTCGTTTCAGCCTTTTTGTTGGCTTTCCGGTCTTCGCTTGTAGCGGGTTCATATCTTTCCAGTGCATCCTGCTCAGTTTTGGTCTGAACATCTGCTAATGTTGTTACTTCCTTTTCAGATTTATCCTTGGCTTTGGCAGACTCTTCATCCAATGTAACTTTAGCAACTGTCTGATCAACTACTCCGTCACCTGCAAACTGCCGGTTTGCCGACACGTTGTCAACAACCTGTGTTTCGGTAAATACATGTTTATCGGGAACTGCCGATTTTAAACTATCCATCATCACCGGTGGAGTTTGTACTGTTGTTTCATCGGCCAGCATCCTATCTGCAAGCTGATCTTTTATTCCATACCATTTCTCAGAAATAATGAAAACAAAAACAAGGCAAACGGCTGTAGCAAGAGAGTACATGGAGATCCTGGCATAGATAGGTATTATGGGAATTCCCCATTTCTTCCGCAATATGCCTTTTACTTCGCGGATGTCCTTTTTCCACCCGGGGTTCTTCGACAATCCTTCGGAAGCTTCTCTCCCGAAGTCATCCTGAAACCGGTTGTCGTGGCTGTTACCCGTATCATTTCCGGGGCCGCCGGTCAGTTTTATATTATATTTATTGCCGTTTCTCATTGCTCAGTTTGATTTTCAGGTTACGTTTCCCGTTCTGGATGTAACTTTTTACCTGCAGTTCGGTAAATCCCGTAGTGTCACAGACCTCCTTATACGACTTGCCTTTAAGATAGAACAGGTCTATGCACACTCTCTGCTCCTCCTTAAGTTCAGCAACCGCCTGATGTATCAACTCAGGATTGCCTGCATGCTGCTCAAGTACCGTATCGACCTCCTCTTCGGGCATTTCATGCTCCACAAGGTTTTCCTCGAACTGCGTACTTCTTTTCTGCGATCTCAGTATCATCAGGCAATGGTTGCGTGTTACCTGGTACAGCCATGGTCTGAAGTTTTTTACCTGATGATATTTTAGCGTTTCCATAAGTCTTTCAAAAATATTCATTACTGCATCCTTGCTTTCGTCCCTGTTCTCGAGGTATTTGAGGCTGACACCATACACAAGTTTTGCATATCTTGAGAACAATTCCCCGACATATTCCGGTTTAAGCGTTTCGGCGTATTTGCCCACCAGTTCTTCATCGCTATACTTTCCATATATTATCGTCCGCAGGAATTGCATTTATTTACATGTCCTCCACTTCTTTTTTAAGTTTTTCCTTCGCTCTTTCCCTTGCAACAAAATCGAAATACGATTTGGTTTCGATAATTATCACACCGCCGGTAATATCACCGTAAGGAGCAGGTACGCCACCGGTATAAACCGATATGCTGTTGATAGCAAAAACAGACAGTTGAGGCTCGCCTTCGGTAATTTTAACTCCGTCGACAAAGTACTGTGATGAGCCTGAACGTGCTCCCCTGACAATGATTCCGGCGCCGTTACTTGGGATCTGTATCTCAGGTGAAATAGTACTCACTAAATCATTAATGTCGTGGTTCCCCGGCATATTTTCCAGGTCTTCGCCAACAAGATTCTTCTGGATAGGATCAATGGGATCAATTAGTTTTTTCCTGTATGTTCCCCCGTTAATAACAACACCGCCTTCGGGCCCAATGTTTATTGTAGACTCAGAAAGGGGAATGTCATCAATGAATGTAGGCCTTCCGGGCAGTACGCGCACACCGGAAAGGACGTACTCGGAATAACCAATGCAGGTCACATGCAGATCGTATGTGCCGGACGGCAATGCCTTAAGGTGAAACTCACCATCGTTATTAGTAGGCACTCCGCTCTTCTGTCCCCCTAATTCAATGTAAACCGAAGCAAAGGGGATCGTTGTTCCTGCCTTCTTGTCTGTTACCTTACCTTTTATCGAACCCGTAGTCTGGCTGAATATACCAAGGAAAGAAAAGCAGAGAACTGCAATGAATAAAATTTTTGTTTTCATGACTGTATGTTTTTAGGTTTACATATTAGATGCCATGTGAACAAAAATTCCATAACAGGATCAGGAGTATTTCTTAAATATTTTGTGAACATTGAAAATTTGACAAGCGCAAAAATCAGGCCGCAGTGAAACAATGACTTATCAATCACTTTAATATGACGGTAAATATCTGCAGTTCTGTAAAGCAATGCCTGGAAATTTATTGTGTAAATGTAAGTAATTTTAAGGGTCGAGCCAATATCGAAAATCAAAAATATTCAATATTCAGGATTATTACTTCAGCGGTCCCGACAACTCCAGTGTAACTATCCTGTAGCCGCGTATCACCTCATTCACTGCATAAATAACTCCAATCAATACGGATATCATCCCTAACAGGAAAACAATTATTGCAGCCATCTGAAAATGTACGCCTGTTCCCATCTCAATGCCGATAAAAACAGATGTAAGAATAAAAAATGCAACAGCAACCGAATACAGAACCACTGCATTTCTGACAAAAAAAACCCTCCTGTGGAACAATCCTAACTGTTCATTAACATTTATAAGTCGTTCTTTCTGGTAAGGTAAAAGTTCCTTTTCAGGATACGACAGCCTTCTCAGTTCCTCATCGAGCAGCCTGATGCGATTTATTATAAGTGAATATTTGTTGTTCATACCCAGTATAAGCAGCCCGCATGCCGATACCATCAGTCCCGGTGCAAGCATCGTCTGTATAAGATCTACCGCCTGTATATCCATAATGTTTCAGTTTTATAAAGTTTATAAATGCAAAGTTAAACAAAAACACCAAACACACCCAACAC
>CAZEWB010000156.1:0-7544 GCA_964515655.1 uncultured Bacteroidales bacterium | reverse complement strand
TGTGTTGGGTGTGTTTGGTTTTTTTGTTTACTCTTTTTCTTCACCGGAAAATAAACGAACATCTGTGTTTCGGCTCTTGTCATTGCCACATAGAGCATGTTCAGGTTGTCAATAATATTCTTGAATTCTTCTTCTTTAAAAGCATCTGCAAACATTGTTGCTGTGAGTTCGTTTTTGAATGGAATATTAACAGCGGGAATTTCTTTCAGGCATTCATCATCGGAATGCAGCCACAGCGGTTTTGCCTTTCCCTGACGGAATTTCCATCCTGCATAAGGGATAATGACCGTGCTGAACTGAAGTCCCTTTGACTTATGTATGGTCATTATTTTCACAGCCTCTTTCATGTTCTCTAATTGTATCTGCAGGTCGTCTTTATGATTGTCGTACCACTTAACAAAATCCTGAATTGTTCCTCCGTTGTTGTTCTGAAACTGGTGAACGGCGTCAAGAAAAGCGCTGAGATAAGGCTGGAGGGATTCAATGTCTGTTAGGGCAAATTCTTCGGCAATGGCACAGGACATAGTGTAGGGGTTATCGGGCATAAAGATTTTTTCAGCATCATACCCCTTGTCAGAAAAATATTCCGATAAGCGGACCTGATCATGAAAATTGAAAACTGAATCAGGATCTTTATCTTTTCCTATCGCAACATGATACCACCAGGCAGCGCTTATGTTAATGCTTTTATCGTCTGGAAATGCAAGGGCCGAAAGAAGGGCAGTGACAAAGCGGATTGTGGGATGGGTATCGAGCCTGAAAGATTTTTCGGTAACAACGGGATATTCCGGCGACGATGCTATCAATGCTTCGAGCATATCAGATATTTCCCTGTTGGAACGCACAAGTATGGCAATATCCTTACACCCTTTTTCCCATAGTTCGCTTATAAGGCCCGGCACTGTGCCTTCGATGTACAAGTCGAAATCTTCGATCTTTTCATAATTGATCCCTTCAACTCTCACATAGCCTTTCTGGCCGTCTCCTGTTTTCCATTTTTTCTGATGAAAGTCCTTGTACAGATCCGTTATCGAAGGCAGACCTGCCGGGGTTTTGTCTTCGTCAAGGACAGACACAGCCTGTTTAAAAAAAAGATTGTTGAAATCAATTATTGCCGGGAGACTTCTGCGGTTGGTGTCTAAGGTCTCTTCTTTTATTTCGCCGGGAAATTGTTTTTTCAGACCCGTGGCAAGTATTGACCAGTCGCCGTTGCGCCAGCGGTAGATGGCTTGTTTTACATCGCCGACTATGTTGCAGCGCAGGCCCTGAGCAAGAGAATTTTCGACAAGTGGGAGAAAGTTGTCCCACTGCAGATACGAAGTATCCTGGAATTCGTCGATAAAAATATGGTCGTAGCGGTTACCTGTCTTTTCATAGATCATTCCCGCCCCGCCCTGGGCCAAAACGCTTTTAAGGGCACGGGGCACATCGCCTAAGTAGAAAAAGCCGTTGTTCAAAAGCAGTTCTTTCCGTTTTTCCTCCAGATATTTAAGAAGGTTAAGGACGTGAAGGTTTTTGTAGACCATGTACAGCCCGTACATCCTGGGATTTTCATTATTGAAGCGTTCGACCATGGCATCGAAAAGCGGAGCCGGGTTAGTAGTTATGATCTCTTTTTTTGATTCATCGCGGTGATATTTACCATCCTTATTATAACAGGTCTGCATGTACCCGTTCATTGCGAATTCGAAGCCGGAATGTTTTAACTTTCTTATATAAGAGTATACGCCCCTTCCGGTCTGAACAAAATGGGTCTCATTAAGTTTGTTGTCTTCAATTATTTTCCAGCAGACGGCAGCCTGATCTTCCATCCATTTTTTATAGGGAAAAATTGTGTTACGGAGTTTTTCAATTGTTTCTTCGGTTTTGCCGGGTGTGTCTAAGAATTTCAGAAGGTCAGGGAGATATTTATACAACTCTTCGCGTACCAGTTCCGAGCCAAGTCCTGCAACGTCTTTCTGTATATTGTACTTTTCTTCGGATAACATTGAGTATTCGAGAAACTTCATGAGCTCGCCGAATGCCTGCGTGTTCTTCTGAACTTCAAAGATCAGTGCACGGGCAGTATCCTCTATCATCCGTGATGAATCTAACAAGAGGTCGTAGGAATAATTCACATCAAGTTCGTACAAAAAAGAACGGAAGACCTTCTGCAGAAAACTGTCAATTGTCTGTACGGAAAAAGTGCCGTAGTCGTGAATTATCTCGCAAAGAATTGCACCTGCACGGCTTTGAATTTCTTTTGTGTCAAGTCCTGTCTGTTCAGAATACCATGCTGTAAGTTCATAATCTTCTCCGCAGGAAATTTCGTTGAGTTTTTCAATTACCCTTCCTTTCATTTCGGCAGCAGCCTTGTTTGTAAATGTAACAGCAAGAATATGCCGCCATGCTCCGCTCTGAAATCCTGCAAGCGAAAGCATTATGTAATCGCGTGTAAGCGTCCATGTTTTTCCGCTCCCGGCCGATGCTTTGTAAACAACTAATGACATAGTGTAAAGGTAGGGAAAAAATTGTCTAAGTCCCAAATTCCAAGATCCAAGATTCAAATTCCAAGGTAACTTTCCCCTGGCTTGGATTTTGGCCCTTGAGTCTAATTCATGTCTCTATTGTTAGGCATTAGAAAAAATACTAAAGAGTATTTTGGTTATACTCATGATTTCTACTTCCATTACGCATTCATGCACGTCACAGCCATCTCTTAACCGTCATTCCAAACGTTGCAGGAGAGAGGAATTATGCACTGTTCTGCAAAATAGCAACGGAGCAATCTTGTTTTAAAATATGACTACCCAATATAAAAGACAATTATTTTTTTGCCCCTTTCGTCTTTTTTATTATCTTTGGGGAGAAATACTATTAACTCATAAAGGTCTGACTAATTGTGGTAGTGTTTGCAGAAGTTTATGGTTTCTATAAACAAGTTACACAAGGCTGGAATATGATTAATAATGCAGTAAATTTAAAAAGAGACCTCACTTGAAAATAAGAAACAAATAAGGATTTATGAAAAAAACAATTTTACACTTAATAGTATTTTCAAGTTTAGTAAGTGTTTTATATGCGCAAAGTAATCAACCTGTTCAAAACGCTAACCAAACAATTGACCTGATCTGGCAAACGAACCGACAAAACGAAGATTTAACGTCCATTAAAAAACAAAGATCATTTACTTTACCTTCCGACAAAGCTATAACGGAACTTAAGACAAGATCTTTAATCGTTTTATACGATAGTATATGCAATTGGAGTTGGAACACAATAACCCTTTCATGGGATATTGATCCATATAAGAAAACAGTAAATATTGTTTATGATTATAGTAATAACCTTATAAGTTGCATATCCAAATATTGGAACGGAACATCCTGGGAGAATTATGTGCAATACATTTATACCTACGATGCCAATAATAACAGGACAAATGAATTAGAGCAAGACTGGAACAGCACTATCTGGGTGAATTATTATCAATCCACATATACCTACGATGTTAACAATAACATCACGAGTGGCTTATATCAACCATGGAACGGAATAACCTGGGAGAATACTTCGCAAGACACTTATACTTATGATGCTAATAATAACATGATATGTAAATTAAGGAGAGACTGGAACGGCACTGAATTTATTAATTCTTGGCAATACATTTATACTTACGATGTCAATAATAACAATACAAGTGAATTATGTCAAAACTGGAACGGCACTACATGGCTGAGTTTCTGGCATTATATTTATACTTACGATGTCAATAATAACAAGACAAGTAAATTAAGTCAAGATTGGAACGGTAGTGACTGGATAAATATCTGGCAAAGTACATTTACATACGATGCCTATAATAATATAACAAGTAGTTTATATCAAGAATGGCATGGTAGTGAATGGATAAATAACTGGCGAGGCTTCTGTACCTACGATTCCTATAATAACATGATAAATGGATTAGGTCAAAGTTGGAATGACTCAATATGGGTTAATTCCTCACAATCCATCTGTACGTACGATGCTGATAATAATTTAATAAGTGACTTCCGTCAAAGTTGGAATGTAAGTAACTGGGTGAATTTAGAGCAATACACCTATACCTATGATATAAATAATTTTAAAAAAAGCCAGACTCGTAAACTTTGGAATAGCGCTGGCACTATGATAACTTATGGTGATAGCATACATTATTATTTTCATACTGTTTCGTTGGGATTAAATGATTTGATGACAAAGTTCGAAAGCATCACTATTTTTCCGAATCCTGTATCAGATAATATATTTATAAAAACTGTACAAAATTCAGAAATAGAAATTACAAATATTCAGGGGAAAATATTAAAAAGTATGATTACGACGGGGATAATTACAACAATTGATTTAACAAATTTATCAAGCGGAGTTTATATAATAAATGTAAAGACTGATAAAGAAATTGAGGCAAAGAAATTTATAAAAAAGTGAACGTCCTATGTATAACATTTTGTGGTTAAATGCATGTTGATTTGTGGATCAGAGCGAAAAGTGATAAATTGCACTTAGCAAAGTGCGAGAATATTATCCCATCCTCCTACTAGAAGTTATAAACCATCTTCACATAAACCTCATCCTTGTCCTTCATCTTTGCGAACATGCCTGTGCCTTTGCCTTCGATGATACGTGTTCCCATAATTATTTCGGTATTATCGTTCGGTTTGTATCCAATTTCGGGAGCCCATGCGAATGCGTAGTTGTTGCCTATATCATCCCAGTCAGAAATGCTGAAGGCGCCACTGATTGGCGAAAGCCGCAGTTTTTCGTTAAGGACTTTTTTCTCGGCACGGAACATTAAATAATCGTTGAGTTCGTCGGAAGTCCTTTCGTGAATATAGCCGTGGGCGTATTGAACGTTAATGTAAATGCCGTTCGCAAAAGTATAATCGCAGCCGGCAACATAACGGAACCACGGTTTGTTGTCCATCATCAGTGAGTCGGGATATGACATTTGTGGCAGAGGAATTCCGAGTATAACAGAGAAATCGGGCATGATAGTGTTCATATAATACTGCTTATCCGGCATTATCATGCATGCTTCTATCCATGTGCCTACACTGCCGATTGTGCCGGAAATTTCAGCGCCTATATAATGCATACGCGGATAAATAAGTTCAATGTTCGATTTTATATACAGGTCGCCGGTTGTCAGATTAATTGAATCAAGAGTGAGTGTGTTTGTTTTTGCAACAGGGAGACCGTCCCGTCCGTAGAGGTAGCTGACAGCAATATCGTAATTCCCGAAACGTTTTCCAATACGTAAGCCGGCAGACGAACCTTCGCTCAGGTTATCAAGAGGTCTTGTGTTGAACATCGAGAATTCATTGAAATGCAGGCCGAATGTCACAGGGATAAAGAGTGTATCGTTTATAGGAAATAAAGTGGAGTAGGACGGAGGCAGTGAAAACCCGGGCATAAGGGCCTGGGCCATGTCGCCAAGCGGAAAACGCGCTTCGTCAAAGAAAGGAAGGTAAACCATTTCGGCCTGCCAGTCGTTTTTGTAATACTTGAATTTTATTGCTTCGTTTCCTTTATGGCGGCCGAAATCCCACATGTCTTCGAAATCGTATGTATTAACATTGTCAACCGGGTTTATCTGGTCGGCGCATCCCCATTTTATCCGTTGACGACCTGCACGAAGATCAAGTCCGGGGATCAGGAAATCGTAGACTTCCAGCCATGCTTCGCGTATCTCGGGTTGATTGTAATAGGCGCTCTGATCGCGGAATGTGCCGAATTTTCTCAGCCACACATCGCCGTACAGTTTGCCCCAGTCGCCTGTTTTATGCTGGAGTTTCAGGTCCAGCCTGTTCTCGTTCCATGACCATGGATTGTTGTTATCATACAGAAAACGGTTGTCGGTGCCTAAGTCGCCCGAAAGTACGGGTTTATTTCCCTCTTCCTGGGAGAAAAGGCCTGTGCAGGCAATGGCAGACAGCAGAATAATTGCAAGATACCTTTTCATGTTCAGCGTATTAATTTTCTAACAGTAAATTCATCGTCCGAAAGATTTTTATCGAATTCAATACTTGTGAACTGCATTTTGGTTTTTGTGCCCTTGCGCAGGTCTTTCATTTCGAATTCGGTTGCAGACCAGTAGTTCCCTTTTTTCTCGATCTTTGTGTTGTTTAGTTCTTTTATCTGCTTTCCTGTTTTGTCAAAGAACTTTACGTTCACCGGATAATAATTGTTTTTTCCGATCGTCATCACCATTTTACTGTATTCGGTCTTGTATGTTGCTTTAGGCTTTATTTCAAGAACGAATTTGTCTCCTTCGGTTTTTAATGATACTGCGTCGTAACATTCGGAATATAATTTCGATTCCATTTCATCATAACTGAAGTCACTACCGGAGAATCCCTGGTTTTTTATATGGGATGCTATGCGGCGTTCCTTCTGGTATGCGGGAAGGTAAATGTACATCACCTCGCCGGGAAGGGATAAGAAAGCGATATTTGCCTGCGATGCGGGTGAAGTAAAACGGAAAAGGCGTTTGTCGTTTCCTTTTTGCAATGATTCAGCTTCGCGGACAGATTCCTTGCCTGCTTTATCCACAATTGTCATTTTAAGTTTCACAGTCTGGTCCTTTGAAGCATACATAGCATCGTCTACTTTTTTCAGAACGGCCGTGCCATCCTGCGCCATTAAGTTTGAAATTGCTGTTGCTGCAACAATGCAAAAAATGAAAATTGACTTTTTCATATTATTTGTTTTTTTGTTTTTGAATTTTCTTTTAATGTTGTCGATCATTATTATTATCGCCGGCAGGAAAGTTAATGTGGCCAGACCCGCTGTCACCATAGTTATTGCAACAGATGCGCCGAAACGGGTTAAAGGAACAAGTTCAGAAAATAAAAGAACAAGGAATCCGACTGTAACAGAGAATACATTAATTACTATCGATTTGCCACTCCCCTGGTATGCAAGGAGTACAGCATCTTTCAGATTATTACATGATCTGAGTTCATGAGAGTAGAGAGTTATGAAATGTATGCCATAGTCGACACCGATACCAATTGAAACACTTGCAACAAGAACAGTTGCAACATCAAGAGGAATGCCCGCCCAGCCGAGGAATCCGAAAAGAACAAAGAGCGTTACAATAATTGGCAATGTCGTCAGAAATCCTTTTCCGAACGAACGTATTATAATTGAAACAATGAGAAAGCAAAGAACAATAGCAATTGTAAGGCTCCATTTCTGGCTTTGAAGTATACTGTCATCAAGTTGTTTGTATATTGAAGGGAATCCCGATTGTATCACTTCGATCCTGTCCTTATCTGGCATAGCATCTATAAAAACCTGCAGTGAATCTACAAGTTCTCCCTGCAGCCGGCTGTCGGATGTTGTAAGGACACCCTGTACCAAACCGTAATCCAGCCCGGGAGTTACCATCTGATCCATTACTTCCTGACCTTCGAGAAGAAACCAGAGGTTCTGTATCTTTGCTTCATCCTGAGGAACGGCTTTCCCTTCGCCCATAAGGTCATTCATTTCTTCTATAAGTGTAGCTACCGACT
>CAZEWB010000155.1:0-7617 GCA_964515655.1 uncultured Bacteroidales bacterium | reverse complement strand
TTGAAGTGGTTTGCCTGACAATTAATACTTCGGCGTCTGCAGTCGTAGTGTACTCACGTGTTATATTGTTATTGTTTCCCATGATTTTTTTTGCTTTCTCCTTCAGGTTAAAACCCTTTTTAAATACAATTACATAATATATATAAGGATAAAATACACCGCTGACATTATTAAGCGAGCACTGGCCGTATATTCCGAGAAATTTATCAGATGGTCCGGGAGGTGTTATTTTGATCTTTAAATCACTTGGTGCAGGTTTTGTTTTATTTTTTACCGGAGTTAATAAAGTATAGTATGAGTATTCATAGCTTGAAAATTTCTCTCTTAAAAATGTGGCAGCAATAATAAGATTTTCAGTTTTGATTAAAATGCCGGGTTTGCTGTCGGTCCTGAGCATCCCGCTCAGAAATACAGGAAGAAAAAGTGCGAGTACGTCAAAAACAACCACTTCGCTGACCTGTGCAAGTATCATTGCTAAAAGTACTGCGCATACAGCAAGAAAAACAAGGCAGCCGTACGCGTTAGATAATTCGAAAATATTCCTGTCCCACGACTTCAGTTCCTTTACAATTCTCATCATTTCCTGAATATTTTCCCTTTCGGTTTTAACCCAGTCGTTAGTTTCGCTTATCTTATACTGGAATATCCTTTTGTCGATCCCTTTGAACATCAGTAGCAGCGATGCGCACAAAAGGCAGATAATACCAGGTACAAGTAAGTCTATCTGAGTCTGGATACCGAAGCCTCCTACAAGAAGTACAGCAACAATAACATATCTTATCGTATCGGGCATACCGGGAAACATGCGGTACGAAACGGGATTTCCCTTGTGTTCGTTAAAATCTTTCATTTGATAATTTTTAAACATGAATTAATCAGTTCGTCTTTTGGCATTACAAGCCAGAACAGAGGACACGCACCCTGGCACACTGCAAAATTGTCACAGCCTTCGCATTCAGACGGGGCTTCTCTTTTATTTCTGATGTAGGTCGCCCTTGTGCTGTTCCATATCTCAGAAAAAGGCTTTTGCAGAAGATTACCGACAGGTTCGTTCCATGAAGAGCAAGGAAGGATATTTCCCGTTGAATCGACTGAAAGAAGCCCGTCACATGCAGCACAACCCTTGTTGCCAAGCCCGGCTGTAATTGTATTAAATATCTTCAGCGGAACAGGAGAATACCACATAAACTCTATCCCATTTTTAACAGATTCCTTCTGAATGGTCTGTATATATTCAGAAGCCTCGCTGTATGAAAGGCTGATACTACTGTTCTCTGTCACACTTCCTACGGGTATCACAAGATTCATACTAAAACGGTCCATGCCCATTTTTTTGAAAAAAGCCGGAAGTTCATGTGCAACATCCGCGTTCTGAGCAGACAAAGTTGTGTTTCCATGAACATGAATATTGTTTTCTTTCAGGAACTTTATCGCATTTACCGACTTTTCAAAACTTCCTTTTACTCCGCAGATATAGTCATGAATTTCAGAATCCGGGGCTTCTATGCTGATCTGCGCAGTATCCAATCCTGCTTTTTTAAGTTTTTCTGCAGCTTCCGGATCGATCAGTGTCCCGTTCGAAATAAGATTGGTGCGCATCCCTGACTCCTTTGCAAAAGTGATCAGGTTATAGATATCCTTCCTCAACATGGGCTCACCTCCGGTGAAACTTACAGAAGGGACTTTAGCTTCGTTGCGAATCTTACCAAGCAGTTTTTTAAGTTGATTTTCACTCAGATCTTTACTTTTCGTTTTTGCATTACAGTTGATCCCTGCGTAGCAGAATGAACAACGGAGATTGCACTTTGAAGTCACAGCAAGTTCCGACAGAACAGGAAGCAAAGAGAATGGCGCAGTATACGGTCTCTTAACAACGGCAGGATTGCATGTGCCAATATCCATTTTATTCTCGAGAGTCGCTTTCACAGCCTGCATAAAGCAAATTGTTTCGCTTATCTTCTGTTCATCCAGTTCATGTCTTTCTATCAGTTCTTCTATTGAAATGCCTGAAAGAAGCTCCTTAAGAATGCGCGCGCCGGTATCGTTAAGTTTCTGGGCAATATTTGGCTTTTTTATTAGGATATTATCATCTGTCCTTACAAAAACATAAGGGCGGATGTTTGCAATAAACTCATCGATCCATTTATACCGAATTGCATCCATACATATTAATTAACTCATGTTGCGTAAATATATTATTGTGTGAAAAAAGTTCCAAGCCCCAAATCAATGACACTACATTTTCTTGAACGAAGTGAAAAGAAAATGAAAGTGGAATTGATCCTGAACGAAGTGAAGGATCTAAACCCAAGTCCCAAATTCCAAGGGAACCGTCCCTTGGGGCTTGGATCTTGGGGCTTGGATCTTGGGGCTTATTCATTGTCTTTTTGCGTAACATCAGTTAATTAATGACTTCCTCCGCTAACGCAGGCCGAGTGGCAGGCTGAATGACAGGCTGAATGGCAGGCTGAGTGACAGGCAGAATGGCAGGCGTCGTGACAAGCAGAATGACAAGCAGAATGACAGACATTTATATCCGGAATGATATCTGATTTAATGTTTGAAAAAACAACATTCTGTGTATTTACAGGAACAACATTTTCGTACATGAAAGGCTGCCGGTTGGTAAAGATCAACGATCTGAACAAAACACTTCTGAGACGATAGAATAAGTACCACCAATCATCCATTCTCATATTTCCGCCAAGCATATTCCTGCGTAATTCATCGCTGACATTGTTTTTGTCGTTCAGCCAGCCTTCCATTTGTTTTTTATAATATTCCTTTGTCGCTTCAGGGTCGGCATCCCATGCCTTTTTCCTGATATTCTCCATTACAAGGTTTATGATCTTTGTGACTTCCATCTGCGACAAGACTCCATCGTCAGCAACTGATTCCCAGAAAAGAATTTCATATTCATCCATAAGAGCAAATGAAGGTTTGCTTATTACTTCAACTGTGAGGGGATCTTCCTGCACTACCCTAAGATAATTGCCATCGATAAATCCTCCCAGAATGACACTGAAAATTCTTTTTCCCGGTATTTCAATATAAAAGGCAGCCTCAATCGGGCTAAGGTCTGTACACACTTTCCCCTTGACCTGAAAATGGGATATTTCGACTGAAGGCGGCGTCCAGTTCATCTTGTCCCAGTCGGTATTTTCGCTGTCAATTGCTTTTTTAAAAAGTGATTTTCTTTTAAGAACTACAAAAAGGAGAAACAGCAATGCAATGACAGGAGCTGCAACCCATAATATTTCACTGTAATATTCGGAATAAAGATTTTCTACAAAATAAGGATCATCATCAGGAAATGTCATATCTTCCTGTGTCAGACCATAATTCTGAGTTACAGCCGAATACATGGCTATTGAATCTGTACTGAACCATTCGGAGGGCATGTAGAACTTTGTGATCATCTGGAAAGATGCAGGAGGGTTTTCTTTGTGAATGATCATCTGAAGCCTGTCTGCCGGGCCTTTTTCATAATCTATCAGATAGTTTTCGTTAAGATACTTTTCAGTAAGAATTATACTGTCTTTATACACCCACTCCCGCAATCCGGTTACATCCGGAGCCTGAAAGGGGAACAGAACTTTAAGAGTGTAATGCTTCATCTCATCGGCATCATAATCCCAGATGACCGGCGACCAGTCGAAGAATACAAGAAGAGTACTGTCTGCCGAAGTTGTATTGCCGATATAACCAGCAGAAGCCATATTTGTTTCGAACCAGAAAAAATATGTCACTGCACCAGATGATATGCCTTTGCCTCCAGCCAGAACAATATCGTACTTTCCCACCTCCACATAGGATATATCGAGCCCGCATGAATTGCCCGCATCATCGACAGCATATGATTTATCGGAAAATCCGGTAATGCTCAGTTTGTCATTCCCGCTGAAATAGAAGCCGTGCAACTCACCCTCAACGACACGATACCTTACGGTATAACCGATAACACAACTGCCATCTTTCTTAAGGTCCACCTGACATTCAACAAAATCAATAAGCCCCTTTCCGGCAAATGAATTCAGGCATAACAACAGTAAAAAGGCAGTAATGAAATACGCCTTTTGAATCAAAATTTTCATAAAACAGCGGTGATATTATTTTAACTTGTACTCTTCAGGGACCTCAATGGTCTGGATCTTCACATTTTCAGGGGAATTATCCTTAAACTTGATTTCAACACGCCTATTGAATGCCCGGCTTTCCTTGCTTGTATTCTGAGCTGTAGGTTCCTTTGCTCCTTTATAACTGATAAAGATCTGGCTCTGTTTTACTCCTTTATTGATCAGGTATTTCTTTACGAAATCGGCTCTGCTTTTCGAAAGCTTCATGTTATATTTCACATCACCCGTAATATCGGTATGGCCGGTGAGCATCAGAGACAGCTCAGGATGTTGTTTTGTGAAACCAGCTACTTTGTCAAGGTTATCGTTGTATTCATCTGTATATGCTTTATCGAACGGGAAAAGCACATATCCCGGTATAGAAAGGCCGTTGATATTCAGGTTGTCACCGGAATTAAGCGAATCAGCAGACTGGTTGTGACTCATGGTTTGGTCGCTGAATATAAGTTCGTCGCCTGCAATGTAGATAATTATATTTTTTTCTTTGTTAAGAGGTTCTTTCAGAACTTTAATTCTTGAAGCAGACACATCCCGGTCGGTAAGATTTTCAGAAATAATTTCAGATCTTATAGTATTAATCTTCTCACTTACCTGTTTTTTGGGTAGTATAATCTGAATATTGTGGTCGGGTAATATTTCGGAGATCTTTGCTATCATTGGTATTTCGGTAAGGTGTTTGGGGTCCATTTCGCTGCTGTTGGGGTAAAAGTAAAATGTATATTCCTTTTTAAGTTGCCCCAGTATAACAGGATTCAGGCTGATGGGACGCTGAATTTCCTGGTAACTTGTGCCATCTTTTACCATCAGGTTTTCTGAAAACGGAAGGAAGTCGTCAGCCTCAACAGTAACATTATAGTTTTTCCCTGCTTTAAGGATAAAAAGATACTTACCTGTCTTACTGTTTGGCGTATATACACCGACAAGGTCGCCGTTTTCAAGGTCAGTCACAGTGATCGTGCAGTTTTGCGGGGGATTACCGTCTGCCAGCGAAATAATACCTGTCATAACAGTTAAAGATTTTTCTTCGCTTTGCGGAAGAGTGATCAGGTACAGGTCATTTCGTCCGATGCCTCCTGTTTTATGGGAAGCGTAATACGCTCTGCGTCCATCAGGTGTTGGAACATAAAACACATCATCGTTTGGAGTATTGATGGGATATCCGATATTGGTTACATCTGTCCAGTTGCCATATTCGTCCTTTATCGTGAAAAATATATCGAAGCCTCCCATACTCATGTGATCCTTGCTGCTGAAGAACAAAGTAACTCCATCAGGGTGAATAAAGGGACCTTCTTCATCAAGTAATGTATTTACTGAGGCGCCTAAGTTCTGTGCCAGGGACCATGCACCGTTAGGAAGTTTTTTCACAACATATATGTCCATCCCGCCAAAACCTCCGGGACGGTTACTTGTAAAGTAGAGTTCGTTACCATCGGCAGAAAGTGAAGCATGAGATTCAACATATTTGCTATTTATTGATTCGGGCATCTTCTCCGGAATTGTCCAGATGTCACCAACAAGTTTGGAATAATAAATGTTACCGTCGTTAGTACCGTTATCCTTATAAATAAACAGTTGTGTTCCGTCAACAGACAGCCCTATAGATGCTTCGTGATGAGATGAATTGATATTGGGGCTGATAGATCTGGGCGCAGACCAGTTCCCGTCTTTAAGTTTGCCGGTTATATATATGTCTTCGAAATACTGCCCGTCGGCTGTCTTTACGCTGTCCTTCCCGTTAAACCTCTTGGATGTGTATATAAGAATTTCCTCGTCTGCTGAAAAAACAGGACTGTGTTCGTCATATTCAGAATTGATGGTACCACCCAGATTTGTAACAAACATTTTAATAGGATACTTCATCAGCTTAATACCGTTTTTACAGTACTTTTCAAGCTGGTCGACATCCTCGGTAAACTCTATTTTGTAATCAGGCACCTGTAACCTGAGTTCCGCAATTACTTCCAAAGCCTTTTCAAATTTATAATCCTGATGATAAGCCTGTGCAAGATATACAAGTGCATCGGTAGGAGAACGGATTTCATCCGGACTTTCTGGCATAGCATCATCAGACATGTCTGTAATTGCTTTTTCAAGAAAAGTTATGGCTTTAGTTTTTTCGAGGACAGTATTAAGATAACAGAAACCGATCTTGAAATTCAGATTTGCATTATCGGGATTGTCTTTTAAAAGTTTGTTGTAAATCAGCAGGGCCTCCTGAAAATCCGCATCCTCAATAAGCTTTTCCGCTTTCAGGAATTCATTATAGAATTCATCAGAAGAAATAGGCTGGGCAGAAATATAACCGGAAACAGAAATAAAGAAAACAAAAAACAAACAGTACTTTCTAAACAGCATAGTACAGGATTTTGCGATGCAATTTAAAGAAAAAAATTAAATTGAGGAGTTAATATCAAAATTTTCAATGTTTTTTGCCGTTTGTTCAAGGAATTTACCTGCCAGTGCATAGTCAATTATCCTCAGGTCAAATGTAAGCGAAAGTATTATCATTAAGCGTATTGCAATATCATCGCCTTTAGATGTTTCTATTACTGCAGGCTCCTTTCTTATCAATCCGAAAGCAAGTATGGCAGATTCAGGCTGATTAATAACAGATGTGCCGGTTAAAGTGTCGAATGAACCCAGGTCGGATACAGTAAATGTCCCTCCGGTGATCTCATCAGGTCGCAGTGTATTGTTACGGGCCTTTAGCGACAGGTCATTAACAGCCCGGGCAAGCCCGTACAGGTTCTTCTGATCGGCATCTTTAATTACAGGGACAGCCAGACTTCCATCAGAAAGAACAGTGGCTATGCCTATATTATAGTACTTTTTATATATGATACTGTCGCCGTCAAGCGAAACATTTATTTCAGGGAATTCCCTTAATACCCGTACTGTTTCACGTATCAACAATGGTATAAGTGTCAGCTTTTCTCCTTCTTTTTTCTCAAACACTTCTTTCTGCTTCTCATACCAGTTGAATAAATTTGTAACATCAGATTTAGCAAATGAAGTAACATGAGGAACGGTCTGAACTGACGTGAGCATTTGCTCAGTAATCTGTTTGCGCGTCCTGCTCATTTCAGCGATCTGCTTCTCTCCATTAATTGAAATGTCATTTTCAGAACTTATTTCTTTTACAAATGCTGGCTTTTCAGGAATTTCACTGTTTTTATTTTCAGGAACATGACCTTTCTCCTTTCCTGAGATGAAAGAATTAATATCGTCTTTGGTTATGCGTCCCTTAAGACCACTGCCTTTTATCTTTTTAAGATCATCATAACTCAGATTATTCTCGCGAACCATGTTGCGGACAAGGGGACTGAGTTCAATGTGAATCAATTCATCGTTGTTCATTTGCAAAAAAGATCATATTATATTGGTTATCAGAAAGATATAATAACATAAGTTAAAAATATTGTTTGATTGTGTTATTTTAGAAATAGAAGACAAAAATATTAACGATAAAGTTACTAAT
>CAZEWB010000154.1:2236-7625 GCA_964515655.1 uncultured Bacteroidales bacterium | reverse complement strand
GCCGAAGCAGCACTGAATTTCGAGGAATACAGTAAACGTGCACCTGATGATCCCCGGGGAGCGGAATCTGCAAAAGCATGCAGGATGGCTGCAGAATGGTTGGCAAGCCCTACACGTTATACAATTCAAAACCGAAAAGAGTTTAATTCAAAGGCAAGTGAATTTGCAGCAAACTATGCATCGCCGGAATCCGATGTTATTTACTTTACTTCCACACGCACGGGTATTCACGGCGACAAGATCAATCCGGTTACCGGGGATAATTACACTGACATTTTTGAAACACAACTTGAAAAAAAGGGAACATGGAGCAAAGCCACAGCGCTTAATGACACTGTGAACTCCCCAAATGACGACGGGACGCCGACTTTTGGAGGAGAAAATTACAACAACCTCTTTTTCACCAGATGTAAAATTGTACGCGGGATGAAACTTGGCTGCCAGATCTATGTCGCACGAAGGGCGGCAGGCGACGACTGGCTGAATGTGGATTACATTCCAATTGCACACGACAGCATTTCCATAGCCCACCCCACTCTCAGCAAAGACGGCCTTACACTTTATTTCGTAAGCGATATGTCCGGAGGTTTTGGGGGTAATGACATTTATATGACAACCCGTAAATCCAAAACCGCCACTAAATGGGAAGCGCCGGTAAATATGGGAATGGATATTAATACCAGAGGTAACGAGGTATTCCCCTTTATCCGCGAGAACGGCATTCTTTATTTTGCATCGGACTATCACCCGGGAATGGGGGGACTTGATATTTTTAAGGCGACAAAAAACGATAATGACCGGTGGGTTGTCGAAAACATGAGGTATCCCATCAATTCGCCTGCCGATGATTTTGCAATTGTTTATAAAGGGAACAACGAAGAAGGTCTTTTTTCCTCAAGCCGTAAAGCCGAAGGTTCAAGAGGAAAAGACGACATCTATTCCTTTGTCCTGCCGCCTATGGAATTTATTCTCGAAGGTAAAATAGTAGACGATATCTCCGAAAAAACAGTACCAAATACACGGATAAAAATCATGGGATCCGACGGAACTGACCTTGACATTGTAACTAAGGAAGACGGCTCATTCCGATACAAACTCAACCCACATACCGACTATGTGTATTTAGTTAAAAAAGAAAATTACCTGAACAACCGCGAAAAAGTCTCTACTGCCGAAATGGCCGACAGTAAAACTTTCACTCACACAGTTCGCATGTCTTCTATCACAAGTCCTGTTGAAGTTGAGAATGTCCTTTACGATTTCGGGAAATGGGATCTGCGTGATGAATCAAAAAAAGAACTCGACCATCTTGTCGGAATTCTAAATATGAACCCCAATATTACGATCGAACTCGGCTCACATACCGATATGGTAGGCGATTCTCTCAGCAATATGATATTGTCTCAGCGCCGTGCCCAGTCGGTTGTTGATTATTTACTGATGAAAGGTATAGCAAAAGAAAGGCTTGTCGCAAAAGGTTATGGAGAATCTGTCCCTAAGATCATAAATGCAAAACAGGCAAGAACTTACTCATTCAAAGAAGGTGATATTCTTAATGAAGAATACATCAAACAACTTGCAAATGACGAACTTAAGGAAAAAGCAAACCAGATAAACAGACGTACTGAATTCAAAGTCCTGACAACAAACTATATTCCTGATATTGAGGAATAAACTTCTGATTTGTCTTATTTATTCATAATCCCCGATATTCCTTCATCTATAATTTTTGGTTAATAATAAGTTTTTATAATTTTGCACAAATTTTTTTATAAGGTGAAAGCCCGGAATAAAGAATATAAGATTGCCTACAAAAGTTTAACGGACGGTGAACACAGGTTCAATTGGAAACTGTCCGGAAAATTTTTAGATCTGTTTGATAAAAAGGACATTACAGGCCTTGATATTACAGCAGATGTAATCTTAAAGAAATCATCACGTATCCTCCAGTTTACTTTTAATATTAAAGGTATAATGAATTTTGAATGCGACAGGTGTCTTGACAATGTTGACATTCCCGTTAATTCAGAGCATAACCTTGTTTTTAAAATTGAAGGCAGTAATAATGACTTCGAGGATGAGATTCTGTACCTGAGCGAAGACGAGACGCAACTTGACATTTCTCCTTTTTTATACGAGAGTCTTGTTTTTTCAGTTCCACACCGTCGTGTGCATGGTGAAGATAATAACGGGAAATCACTCTGTAACCCTGAGATGACTGCAAAACTGAATGAATTACTGATCAAAGATGAAAAGCCGGCCGATCCGCGCTGGAGTGAACTTGGAAAACTTTTAAACAACTAAATAAATAAACAATGCCACACCCGAAACGAAAAATATCCCGTCAGAGAAGGGATAAAAGAAGAACTCACGACAATGTTGCAATACCTGTTGTCGGCACATGCTCCAATTGCGGCGCTTACGTCAAATACCATCACGTT
Organism: uncultured Bacteroidales bacterium; assembly: GCA_964515655.1. Lineage (GTDB taxonomy): Bacteria > Bacteroidota > Bacteroidia > Bacteroidales > GWA2-32-17. The sequence goes on along the minus strand of CAZEWB010000154.1, from coordinate 5,184 downwards.
TGCCCCGAGTGCGGTTTTTACCGCGGGAAACCTGCCATTGAAAAAGAAGTAGCCGTATAGGGCTTCTATGAAGATAGGGATTGATATGATGGGGGGCGATTATGCTCCCCGCGTAACTGTCGAGGGATTCAAGATCGCTTATCAGGACTTACCTGAGAATGCTGAGTTTGTATTGTTCGGCGATAAGGAAATTGTAGATCAGTTTACAAATAGAGATATTTATAAACGTGTTTCAGTTGTTTACACCTCCGAAACCATTGAAATGGGTGACGAACCCACAAAAGCATTCGGTCTTAAAAAGGACAGCGGTATTGTAAAAGGTTTCGTATATCTTTCAGACGGAAGCATTGACGTTTTCTGCAGCGCAGGCAACAGCGGCGCAATGCTTGTCGGCGCTATTTCTGTCATCGGGGTCATCAAAGGCATTATCCGGCCAAGTATAACGGTTACAGTTCCCCGCGAAAAGGGTGGAGAAATTGTATTTCTTGATGCAGGTCTGAACCTCGATTGTAAACCGGAAATACTGGTTCAGTATGGCCATATGGGATCTCTGTACTCGCAATATGTGAAACGCTGTAAAGAACCAACCGTCGGACTGCTTAATATCGGATCGGAAGAAGCAAAAGGGAATCTTGCTGCCAAAACAGCCTTCAGCATGATGAAAGAATCCGGAAAGTTCCATTTCACCGGCAATGTTGAGGGTTACGATATTTTCTCCGAAAAATGCCCGGATGTTGTGGTTTGCGATGGTTTTGTCGGAAATATCATTCTGAAATATACCGAAGGTCTTTACGCCCTTCTTAAACGCAGAAATCTGGTAGACAGTTTTGTTGAGAACTTTAATTTCGAAGGCCACGGAGGAACACCTATTCTCGGCATAAATAAAAATGTTGTTATGGGACATGGCGTTTCAACCGGAATTGCAATAAGGACAATGATCGTTAATTCATGGAATGTAGGTCTTTCTGAAATAAATAAAATATTTATAAACGCTTTTGAAAATGAAAAAAGTTAACGCTTATATTGCCGGTATTACAGGTGTTGTTCCCGATTATATTCTGACAAATGAAGAACTCAGTAAAATGGTAGATACCACTGATGAATGGATAATGACTCGTATCGGGATCAGGGAACGTCATATAATACGTGAACCAGGGGAAGGCTCATCTTTTGTCGGAGCAAAAGCAGTTGCAAATCTGCTTGAAAAAACCGGAACCAGACCCGAAGAGATAGACCTGCTTATATGTGCAACTGTTACTCCCGACCATCTGTTTCCTGCTACAGCCAATATTATTGCAGACAAATGCGACATACGTAATGCTTTTGGTTTTGACATGAATGCAGGATGCTCCGGTTTTGTATATGCCCTGACAACTGCAACGCAGTATGTTGAATCCGGCCGTTACAAAAACGTAATTGTTGTCGGTTGCGAAAAAATGTCTTCTATAGTTGACTATACCGACCGTGCTACCTGCCCTATCTTTGGTGATGGCGCCGGGGCTGTCCTTCTTCGTCCTACCGAAGAAAATATCGGGATCATCGATCACCTCCTGCAGTCCGATGGCGTAGGCAAAGTCCATCTGCACCAGAAAGCAGGGGGATCGGTAAAACCGCCTTCACATGAATCAATCGAAGCACGGGAACATTTCATCTACCAGGAAGGCCAGCCGGTTTTCAAATGGGCTGTTTCCAAAATGGCTGATTTTTCGGTAGAGATAATGAAACGCAACGATATTACACCCGAAACACTTGCCTGGCTTGTCCCTCACCAGGCCAACATGAGGATTATTGATGCTACAGCGAACCGTATGGGTATCTCAAAGGAAAAGGTAATGATCAATATTGAAAAATACGGGAACACTACTTCAGCAACAATTCCCCTCTGCCTGTGGGAATGGGAAAGCAAACTGAAAAAAGGTGACAATATCATCATTGTATCCTTTGGTGCAGGCTTCACATGGGGCGCTGTATACCTTAAATGGGCATACGACGGTAAATAATTTATATTCCTGTTGTTTTTGAACAAAAAAAGTATTAATTTTGCGGCTCTTTAAAAGAAAACGAGTATGAACCATATGAACTATCTGTCAACAGAAAAGAAAAAAGAAATTTTCGGGAAACACAGCAACATGGAAACCAATACCGGTTCTTCCGAAAGTCAGATCGCATTAATGTCATTCCGCATCAGCCATCTCACATCGCACCTTAAAATCAACAAAAAGGATTTCAGCACACAACGCGCACTTCTTAAACTTGTAGGTAAACGCAGGAGTCTGCTCGATTACCTGAAAGATACCGATATTAAAAGGTATCGTGATATTGTAAAAGAACTTAACCTAAGAAAATAATCAATCCAATACACACAGAAAGGCAATGAAAGGTTGCCTTTTTTTGTTTAGAATCAAAAAGAAAAACACATGAAAATCACAAAAAAGATCGTAACTCTTCCGGACGGAAGAATAATTGAAATAGAACACGGTAAACTTGCAAAACAGGCACACGGCTCAGTAGTTCTTAAAATGGGAAACATAATGCTACTGGCAACTGTAGTAAGCGCAGAAGAAGCAAAAGAAGACGTCGATTTTATGCCGCTTTCGGTAGAATACCGCGAAAAGTTTTCGGGTGTGGGACGTTTTCCCGGAGGATTCCTTAAACGCGAAACACGCCCGTCGAATACCGAGATACTGGTGTCACGTCTTGTTGACAGGGTACTCAGACCTTTGTTCCCTGATGATTACCACGCTGAAACATTTGTCACCATCGATCTTATTTCCGGCGACTTCGACACCATGCCTGATGCACTTGCCGGTTTTGCAGCATCCTGCGCAATGTCGGTTTCCGACATCCCGCATAACGGACCTATCTCCGAAGTCCGTGTTGCCCGTTGCCAAGGTAAACTGGTAATTAACCCGACCCGCAAACAGGTAGAGACTTCCGAAATAAACATG
>CAZEWB010000154.1:0-2226 GCA_964515655.1 uncultured Bacteroidales bacterium | reverse complement strand
AGGTCCGTTATGCGGGATGTCGGAAACCGACATTGCGCAGGATGCTGCAAAACCAACCACAAACAGGTAGAGACTTCCGAAATAAACATGATCATAGGGGCCACATACGAAAACATTATGATGGTCGAGGGGGAAATGGCTGAAGTTTCGGAAACCGAAATGATAGAAGCCATCAAGTTTGCTCACGAAGCCATTAAACTGCAGTGCAAGGTCCAGATGGAATTAGCACAGGAATTAGGCATTGTTAAACGTACATACTCCCATGAGAATAATGACGAAGAAGTGAGGAAATCCCTTCACGATTTTGCGTACAATAAAATAATGAACGTTATAGAAGACGCTGTTACCGACAAGCACAAACGTGTCATGATGCTCAAAGCGATACACGAAGAATTTGTGGCAACACTCACCGAACCCGCCGACTCTCTTAAGGCAATGATAAAAAGGTATTACAAGAGCCTCGAAAAAGAAGTTATCCGCGAAAGTTATCTTACAAAGAACCTCCGTCTTGACGGCAGGAAGATGAATGAAATACGTCCTATCTGGTGCGAGGTTGATTATCTGCCCATGGCTCACGGTTCAGCAATTTTCACCCGCGGAGAAACACAATCTCTCACTACAGTCACTCTTGGAACAAAACTCGATGAACAACAGATCGACGGAGCAATTTTTCAGGGCTACGAAAAATTCATACTACATTACATCTTCCCGCCTTTTTCAACAGGCGAAGCCCGCCCGTACCGCGGCGTAGGCAGACGTGAAATAGGTCACGGCAATCTTGCTCTCCGTGCTCTTGCCAGGCAGATCCCAACAGACAACGACATTAACCCGTATACTATCCGTATTGTTTCTGATATTCTCGAATCAAACGGCTCCTCAAGCATGGCCACCGTATGCGCAGGCACGATGGCGCTGATGGATGCAGGCGTGAAGATCAAAAAACCGGTTTCGGGTATTGCAATGGGGATGATCTCCGACCCCAAAACAAATAAATTCGTGATCCTGTCAGACATATTAGGCGACGAAGATCACCTTGGCGATATGGACTTTAAAGTTACCGGAACTCAGGACGGTATCACTGCAACACAGATGGACATTAAGGTTGACGGTCTTTCTTACGAAGTCCTCACTCAGGCTCTCATGCAGGCAAAAGAAGGGCGCCTTCATATCCTCGGTAAAATACTTGAAACCATAAGCACTCCCAGATCAGACTATAAACCTCACACTCCGCGCATACAGCGTATACTTGTACCTAAAGATACTATCGGCGCTATCATCGGGCCTGGCGGAAAAGTCATTCAGGACATACAGAAACGTACAGGTACAACTATCGTGATAGAAGAAGTTGAAAACAACGGTGTGGTTGAAATAGCCGCTCCCGGAAAAGAATCTATTGAAGCTGCGTTGAAGATCATTAAAGGTATTATCGGCTCTTTCGAAATTGGTGAAGTTTTCGACGGCACTGTGAAATCCATTATGGAATACGGCGCATTTGTTGAAATACTCCCGGGCAAAGAAGCTCTCCTTCACATCTCCGAGATCACATGGGAACGCCTTAACCGCGTTGAAGATGTCCTGAAAATGGGACAGACAATAAAAGTAAAACTGATTGAAATCGACTCAAAAGGACGTCTTAAACTCTCGCATAAGGTACTCATACCTAAGCCGGAGAATAAAGATGGTAAAACATCTAACACTTAACATTAAACACTTGACACTTAAATATTGTTTTATGTTTCCTTAAGTGTTAAATGTTATGTGTTAAATATTAAGTGTTTAAAAGAATATCAATTAAGTTTATGGTCTAATTTTTAACACCCTTCGGGGCTTTTTATATTTGAAGAAATTTGACGCAATTTCATCACTCATATAAACGTATTGGCGGTAAAAATGAAAGCAATGAAGACAAGTATACTAATAATCACATTATCGTTATTCACATGGAGAATTTCTTTTGGTCAGGAATTAGGACTCGGTTTGTTTTATGGCCGGACTGATAATAAATTCAAAAATACTTGCGGTATAAGATTAGAAGGACAAATACTGCTTAATCAAAACTTTTCTCTCCTGCCTGAATTTGGTAAGAATTTATTTTTTTATCATTCAATTGAGGAAAGAAATATAGGTGGCGGGGCTACAGTGAGAATTGAAACAAGTGAAATGCGAAGCGCTTTTTCACTGGGAATTACTGAATTCTACACACAACAACCAAACACACCCAACACA
>CAZEWB010000153.1:4148-7638 GCA_964515655.1 uncultured Bacteroidales bacterium | reverse complement strand
ATTAAAAAAAAGTTATTAACATCTTTGGACTAATATATAACAAGTAATGGTATAACACTTAACACTTAATATTACTGATTAAGTAATGTTCGACGTTTACTTAAGTGTCTTTGCCTAAATAGGTAATACTAAAGTGAAATACAAAACAGCCCAAATCCCCAATCGTCATTCTGAATTTATTTCAGAATCTCCTTATGCCCGCGCACTCCTTCGACTTTCCGCTCATATACATTTCCTATACTATAGTTTGGTACTGGAGCGGGCTCAGGATGACCCACGCTTTTAGACTATTAGTAATATCACTTTGGTATAAAGTGTTGATTTTGACCTTCCATCGTCACCGAAGGGGACATGGAAGCGTCAAAACAAGTTTTATTTAAAGAATTACTTGACTTTTACACCAGTAAAGAAAATAAAATCCATGGTCCAGAATTCAGAAAAGAGGCTCACTTCTTTTTCTGATACTTCGCCTTAATACTCTTTTCAAAAACTGGCAATTTTTCTTTTATCAAATCATCCGGGAAAATAGAAATCCAGTCGGAGAACTCAGCAAATAGTTTTTTGTAAGATTCATCTTCATACGATACTAGTGTGAATGTTGTGAAAATATAATCGTCATTAACAGAATAAACGTAACGAGAGCGTACCTTTTTATTGTTATTTACGGATTCTATTTTTTTGTTGATCCTGTTAACATACCCATTCTTAATATCTTCGATAATACCAAATGAAATTCCGTCTTCTGTTAGTTCTAAACCTGTTTCATCCTTTGTGGATTTGTCATACTCAATGTAAAAGTAGATTGTTGATTTGTAATCATTATTTGAATCAATTTTCAGAATCCATCGATCATTCCATTCATATGCATTTCTGATTTTTGCCGGTAGCTGATTTGTCCATTTATTATTTAGTATGTTATTAAACTCATTTTTCTTGAATTCTGGTATTATATCTTCAATTAATAGATTACGATACCATTCCTCATATAGATTTATGTTCCGGTTAAGTATTAAACTATATACTTGCCTTGCGTCTGCCTTCAAATTTATTTCAGTACAGTTAAGCCATTCTTTGTCGCATTTTGACCAGAAAAGTATGTCTTCAGAAACTTTTCGGGGATTGAACTTTTCCTTAATCTTGTATGTATAATATTCATCCCATTCCTTTTCTGATTTTTTCTTTTGCTCTTTTACATTATCATCCTCACTTCTAAGCGGATTCAATTTTACTGAAGGAACTTCATCCTGATCTATTCTGTTTAGTCTGTATTCCCATGCTCTGAAATTACCTATAGTATTATACATATACTTAACTGGTCTTGATATTCCTTTAACATTCTGAAACTTGTTTGCTGCAATATGATCCCAGTCAAAAGGCAGGTTTGTGTCATCAAGACAGTATTCAACATCTTTGAACCATAATTTCAGGGCATGCCTTTGATTATATAGTATTAAATCCCAGTTACTGAATATTCTGTCAACTATAAATGAATTGTTTGTAGTATCATCAAATATCTTAAAAATGTCACTGTTTCTTCTAGGGTATGTATTTTTGAGCTTTCTCAACATTGTCAGCTTTGGAACACTTGATAATACTTCATTAAGCATTGCCCTTTGTACTATTGCGGAAGACCAGAAAGAATCCTGATTAAGAAAACGAGCACCAATCCAGATATTCTGAAGCAGCTTTGAATGATTCTTGTTCTTTTCACCCTTTCCATACCATGTAAACAGTGTTATTATTCCCATCATCTTTTTATGAGAGTCTGTATCTAATTTGAATTTGTCTTCTTTTATATATAGTCTATAAAGAAGCATGAATATAACCTCAGGTGCTTCCATAGAGATTTTGGTGTAGACAAGGTATGGGATTCCTTTGGTGTTTATTGTTGGTTCGAATTCCAAGATATACTGGGTGTATTCTAAAAGCGTTTTTGAATTATTATCGTATTTCTTTTCATTAATTACTTCTTCGACAAATTTTATAAATGAAATTAATTTACTTCTGATTATTCTCTGAAATTGTTTTGGTTTTACCTTCATTGTTATCACATCTCTTGTTACCTCCATGTTTTTACATTGATACAACCTGAACATTACTGTAATGAACCTTGCTGGAGCAAACAAGGGATGGCAAGCATTTTCAATTTTAATCTGTACATTTTTATTGATCTTGCTCTTTATTATTGAATAGTTTAATTCTTCTCCTCTTAGCGGTGTACCACCTGCATTTAATCTGATAAAAAGGTTTTCGACAGGATCAACCGAATCGTCATCATCGGTTTCATCAATATTTATTGAAGATGTAACTGTATCTTGCTCTGAATTGTCATTATAAAGATGTTTATTAGGCAAGTATAACACCGGAACTCTTTGTCCTTCGGTTTTTTTCAGTATTTGCTTGAAATTATTATAGATTTCGCATACTTTTTCCCAGAGTTGTTCTTCGGTTAAAAGCTTTACAGAATCATCTGTAACAGTTTTATCTTTAATCTTTTTTTCCCAATGTGCTTTTACAATAGACCACATATTCCATGATTCAATATCCCTTTTTAAATCATGAGTAGTTTTATTTATATCCGAAGCGACCTTTAAAAATAGCTCCAAAGGAATAGGTAAATATGAGTCATACGGTATAAAATCATCAAGGGGTCGTACCAGATGATCACTTACTTTAAGGTCATCTAATGCTTTATTTCTGTTTTCAGAAGTAAGGGTTTTAGTGTTGTCTATTCTCTGGTAGCCCCATGGGTGTGATTTTGTTATTGTCCTGAAAATATATTCCCTGCTATCTCCTGACTTCGGTGGTTCAAGGTCAATGAATATTTTATGAGATTTTTCATTCTGTTTAGTTTCGTTCAAAAATGGTCTGAAGCCAAAACCCAAGCATATCGATGTATACCTCTGCTGACCGTCAACAAGGTTGTATTTGCTGCCATTTTCTTGTGTCAACTGAGCAATTGATAAAACAAAGGCACCAAGAGGATAACCTCGGAGAATAGAATCCCACAGATTCTCTATCTGACTTACCTTCCAGACGAATCCACGTTGTACCATTGGTAATGCTATGTAATTATCTTCGATCCACTTAGAGATTTCAATTAGCGAATATGTTTCCGGTTGCTTTTCCATACGATTAAGTTGTGATTATACGTTAAAGGTATTAAAAATTGAAAACTATAGCAACTATCTGTATTATTAAAGGGTAATAAAAATAATGGTATTAATATTTTTCCCAATAATTTCTGAAAAATAAGCTCCATAAAAGAAAATAATTTTGGATAGAAATTCAGAAAAAAGGGGCTGATCACCAAAGCAATGTTTGAAGTAGGAGGACAGTGCCGGAGGAATATGTATTCTTTTAAATATCTAACACTTAACACTTATTTTTAATGATTAATTAATGTTGGACGTCTATTTAAATGACCTTCCATGTCCCCTACGGTGACGATGGAAGGTCATTTAAACAATCAACCAAACACACCCAACAC
>CAZEWB010000153.1:0-4138 GCA_964515655.1 uncultured Bacteroidales bacterium | reverse complement strand
GTCACCGTAGGGGACATGGAAGCGTCAAAACAGTATTCCGACGATTCCATGTCCTCGCTTCACTCGGACGATGGAATGTCGGTTCACAAATGAAATGGTATTATTTTTGCGGCTTTTAGTGATAATTTCTTTTTGGTTTTATTAACACCAAAACCACTTTTTTGAATTATCTTTGTAGCATGAAAAAAACCATTGTCTTTTTCTGTCTTTTCTTCACTTCCATAGTTTCATTTTCTCAGGATTTCATTCAGGAAGACCAGCCGGTTTCTGACGAAGCAAAAAAGATGTCTTTCCGCGACAGGCTGGTATTTGGCGGCGGGTTCGGGCTGCAGTTCGGCACTTATACTAATGTGGAATTATCACCTCTTGCCGGGTTCAGAATAACTGAGGACTGGATCGCCGGCGGCGGCTTTTCTTATCAGTTCATCAGCAGCCGTTCACAGGATTTTTCTACCAGCATATACGGACCAAGGCTTTTTACGAATTATATGCTTATAGGAGACTTCTTTGTTCACCTTGAATACGAAGCGCTCAGCCTTGAATCTGAATTATTCTCATATAATTCTACCGAAGAGCGGTTCTGGGTCGAGAGCTTTCTGATTGGCGGAGGATACAGGATGAGGATAAACGACAGAAGTTCAATAAATCTGATGTTGCTTTATAACCTTAACGAATCCATTTATTCGCCATACAGCAATCCTGTTATAAGGGTCGGTTTTTATCTTTAGACACTTTAAGGCAATCCCGATTATTGGTTCATTAGAAAGTGTGTGGTTAAGATTTAAAAAAATTCAATGTCAAACGTACAACAAACAATGAACAGGTGTCAATCCTGTTTTTTATTGATCATTGAAAATTGAAAATTTGGCATTGTTTATTAAAACAATTTCAATTATATTACCTATTCATTTTGACAAAGAACCGAATTATTCTTTTTACCTTTACGGCAAATTAAAACTTATTTTCATGAAAATTCAGGAAGGAAAAGTAGTAAGTGTTTTTTATGACATGTGTCTGGATGGTTTCGACAGCGAAGTTGTTGAATCGGCCAAAAGTGATAATCCCCATATCTTCCTTTTCGGTTCGGGCGAAATGCTTCCGTCATTCGAAAAAGGAATCGAAGGCATGCAGAAAGGTGATTCTTTCAAGTTAATGATAAAGGCAGCCGATGCTTTCGGTGAACACAAACCTGAAGCTGTGGTTGAAATCCCTAAGGAACAATTCCACGTTGACGGAAAATTCGATTCAGAAGTGATATTCGAGGGAAATGTTGTGCCCATGAAGGACCAGGAAGGGAATCAATACGAAGCAACAATTCTTGGAGTAGGTCCCAAAACAGTAAGGATAGATTTTAATCATCCCCTTGCAGGCGAAGACCTGTATATACAGGGTGGAGTTGATGAAGTCCGCGATGCAACAGCCGACGAAATGGAGCACGGGCATACACATTCGAACAATTGTGGCTGCGGCCATTAATGGCCAAATTCAGAAGCAGACCCCGACGTTAAAGCCCATCAGAAATTTCACATTTCCCGGAAATAGCTCCATATCCGTATTGTCCAGAACAGTCAGCTTTTGATTATAAAATTCGGTCCAGATATTATTACGGTATCCCATCCCTACAAAAAAGTCAAAAGCAAAATCACCCTTTATATACTGATAACCTGTTTTCAGGCAATAATTCTGGTATGTGGCTTTGGTATATTCGTTAAAAGTAATAGAATAATCATCTGATATCTTGGCAGATGACCATGACATGTACGGAGCCATATAAAGTCCCGAAGGAGCCTCTTTTTCTTCTTTAAAAACAGGTAAGTATAAACGGTATTCGGCAGTAAACCTCATACCTGATATTACAAAACGGTACGATGAATTTTCGAGACTCTCAAATAAAAGGACATAGTAACCCTTACCCAGATATGATGCAGAGATCTGTACACTCTGATCTGCCCTGGTCATTCGTTCTGCGCATAAACGATATTCAGAAGTGATGAATATAGGACCATACAATGCAGCAAGAGGATTTGTTTTAAGGATCAGGTTTATTTTCTTCTCCGGCTGGTCTTTCTCTTCAAAATAGTTCTGCGAAAACCCGGTAAGAGTTAAAAATAATAGAAAAAGTGCAAAAACCCTATTCAAAACAGCATTTGTTTTTACAAAGATAAGAAATTGTTATGAATTATATTGCGTTAATTTAAAGTGTGGGAAGCACGAAGTCGGAAGCACGAAGTTGCATGTGTCGTGAGTTTTGGGCAGGGATTCATAACTCCCATTCACCGGCTCACGCCCCTCTCAACTTCGCGCTTCGTGCTCCTGACTTCACACACTTTAATATATACACAGGGTTTTTGCTGGACTAATAGTAAATCCAAGTTGTCATAAAAGAAATTATAATTCATGAAAATTTAAAAAAACATGCTTAAAAAACATTTTATTATTTCTCATTTTATTTTAACTTCGCAACTGAGTTTGAAATCAACTAATTTCTAAATATTTAACACAAATACCTATGGCAAAAGAAAAGAAATTCATTACCTGCGATGGCAATCATGCCGCAGCTCATGTTGCTTACATGTTCAGTGAACTTGCATGTATCTATCCCATTACTCCGTCATCCAACATGGCTGAGAATGTAGATGAGTGGGCTGCTTATGGAAGAAAGAACATTTTTGGTGAAACAGTAAAAGTTTCAGAAATGCAATCAGAAGCCGGTGCTGCAGGCGCTGTTCACGGAGCGCTTCAGGCGGGTGCCCTTGTTACGACCTACACTGCATCACAGGGCCTTCTGCTGATGATACCCAATATGTTCAAGATCTCCGGGGAATTGCTTCCGGGAGTATTCCATGTCAGCGCCCGCACTGTTGCTGCACATGCACTTTCGATATTCGGTGATCACGGCGATGTAATGGCAACACGTCAGACCGGTTTTGCTTTACTTGCAACCGGAAGTGTTCAGGAAATAATGGATATTGCTCCGGTCGCTCACCTGGCAGCAATAAAGACACGCATTCCCTTCCTTCATTTCTTCGACGGATTCCGCACTTCTCACGAGATACAGAAGGTTGAATACTTCGAAAATGATGAAATTTCCCCATTATTAGACATGAAAGCCCTTAAGGCATTCCGCGACAGGGCTCTGAATCCCGAACATCCCGTTACACGCGGCACTGCACAGAATCCCGACATTTTCTTCCAGGCCAAGGAAGCATGTAACAAGTACTACGATGCTGTTCCCGACGTGGTAGCCAACTATATGGCCGAAATATCAAAAATGACCGGCCGCGAATATAAACCTTTCACATACTACGGCGACCCACAGGCTGAAAACATCATTATCGCTATGGGTTCGGTTACCGAAACAATACGCGAAACTATTGACTACCTGAGGGCAAAAGGTGAAAAGATCGGTCTCATCACCGTTCACCTCTATCGTCCTTTCTCCACTAAATATTTAATGCAGATATTCCCTTCAAGCGTAAAACGCATTGCTGTTCTTGACCGTACAAAAGAACCCGGCGCAGAAGGCGAACCCCTGTATCTTGATATCAAGAACTCATTCTACAATAAACCCAATGCTCCAATGATCATCGGCGGACGTTACGGCTTAAGCTCAAAAGACACCACCCCTTCGCAGATAATTGCAGTTTACGACAACCTGAAGGCAAAGGAACCCAAAAACGGTTTCACGATCGGTATCGTCGACGATGTTACATTCCTTAGCCTGCCCCTGCAACCTGAGATCAGCGTAACTGCTAAAGGCACATTCGAAGCAAAGTTTTACGGGCTTGGTGCTGACGGCACAGTAGGTGCAAACAAGAACTCCATAAAGATCATCGGAGATAATACAAAACTTTATGCACAGGCATATTTTGCATACGACTCAAAAAAATCCGGAGGTATCACAGTATCCCACCTGCGTTTTGGTGAAAGACCCATACGCGCACCTTACCTTGTAAACACACCTGACTTTGTCGCCTGCCATGTAATTTCCTACCTCGACAAGTACGACATGCTTAAAGGTCTTAAAAAAGGCGGCACCTTCCTTCTCAACAGTATATGGGAAGTAGAAGAAACAAAGGCAAAACTGCCCAATCATATGAAACGCTATCTTGCCCAGAACGGTATTAAATTTTACATG
>CAZEWB010000152.1:6706-7663 GCA_964515655.1 uncultured Bacteroidales bacterium | reverse complement strand
TGTGTTGGGTGTGTTTGGTTTTGGTGTTTAAATTCGTTACAATATTATTGTGAATAAGCATTACTCCCTTAGGGTTTCCGGTGGTTCCGCTGGTATAAATGATCGTAAGCAGGTCATCCGGCCCTATCTCATTCCTGAGCAATGAAAGCTGCGCACTGTATTTTTCAAGTTTCGACCTTCCTGTCTCAAGCAGGTCATCAAATGAAAGCAGGTCATCTGTCTTTTCTATCGTGTAAACAGCTTTTATATTCGTTGCCTTCTGAACAGGTGAATATATACGCTGTAAAAACAATTTGTCGCCTGCAAAAACGGCTATAGCATCCGAATGGTTAAAAATATATTCATATTCTTCTTCGCTGATATTGTTATAAATTGGTACGTGTACAATTCCCGTCAGCGACATGCCCATATCGAGAAAATTCCATTGCGGAGAACTTTGCAATACTGTAGCAATATGGTCTCCACGTTTATAGCCAAGGTCCAGTAATGCTGCAGCGATATAATGGCTGTTGAGGAAATATTCCTCACAACTGTATTTTTTCCATTCCCCGTTTACCTTGTGTGCAAGTATGTCTTCGCGCGGATAATTCTGCTTTAACAGCCATAAAAGATCGAAAGTTCTCTTAACTTCCATGCAATCAGATTTACGCAAATATATGCAAAAGAAATTTATAACAAATAATCATGAAAAAAAGAACAACAGGCTTCTGTTGCTCGTCACTGGTTACTGGTTTCTGGTTACTGGTCACTGGTAAGTTAACCAGAAACAAGCAACCAGTAACCAGTAACAATTCATTCCTGAAGTAAGATTCCGTGGCAAATCGCTAGAACCAGTCCCTTAGTTTTTTCCTTTTGAGCCCGTCATCACAATTACAGTCCTTCCAGACCTTTGTCGACATCCAGTATTTAAATCCGACTGACGGGAAGAACGAATTTCTTTCGTAATGATAAAAAACA
>CAZEWB010000152.1:0-6696 GCA_964515655.1 uncultured Bacteroidales bacterium | reverse complement strand
TTCGAGCGAATACCAGCTTTTCCTGTATGTAAGCGCAGGCCCGAATGCAATGCTTATTTTATGTTTATATGAGTGAATCAGTTTGGCTCTCCATGCCAGTTGCGTCCATCCGGCCGCCTGTGCGCCTGCATCGGAATAGAAACCCTGCTGTATCTGAATGCTTCGCCTTGTTTCATTTGTGAAAAATTCGAATGTGAGAATAGCTCCGGGCTCAACAACGGCATTTCCGTTATAATCTATCCTGTTCTCGAAAAGCAGATAGCGGCTGCGGTCGATAGGATGCAACCCTACAGGGAACAGATCAAGCGACACGGTTGACTGAGCCGCAGAAAAAAGCGGAAGCGAAATTAGAGTAATTAAAAGAAATTGAGCCTTCTTCATTTAGTTATAAACGCAAATTTCCTTATTTTCGCATTTGAAACCAAATACAAAGGTATGAAATTTATTACATGTGTCGTTGTTATGCTTTTCGTTGCGGAAGTTTTTTCGCAGAATCTGCCGGCATACCACATTTTCGACTCAAAGGGCAGTGAGGTCACATTTACCGATGTTGTTAATGCCTCCGCAGGTTCCGACATTGTTTTTTTCGGAGAACAACATAACGACCCTATTGGCCACTGGCTGCAGTTTGAACTTACAAAGGCCCTGTTTGAAAAAAAGGGAATCAGCCTTATACTCGGAGCCGAAATGTTCGAAAGCGACGACCAGACAGTACTAAACGAATATCTTATGGGACTCATTCCTGCAAAGAAGTTAGGAGACGAAGCCAAACTCTGGCCAAATTACGAAACCGATTACAGGCCATTGGTAGAATTCGCTCTTAAAAACAAACTTGCTTTTATTGCAACCAACACGCCACGCAGGTATGCAGGTATTGTGGCATCTTCGGGATTCGAAGGACTTAACAGCCTCGACCCGGCAGCATTGCAGTTAATAGCTCCGCTTCCGATCACATATGACGGAAATCTTAACTGCTACAAATCCATGCTCGGAATGGGAGGAATGGGAGGCCAGAGCAAAATGGCCCAGGAAAATCTCCCAAAAGCACAGGCTCTTAAAGATGCAACCATGGCTCACTTTATAATGAAATACTTTTCGAAAGGCAAGATCTTCCTTCATTACAACGGAAGCTACCACAGCGATGGTCATGAAGGCATAGTGTGGTATCTGAAACAGAAGGACAAAGAATTAAAGATCACTGTTATTTCCTCAGTCAATCAGGCAGACATTTCAAAACTTCAGGAAGAATACAGGGGACAGGGAGATTTTATTCTTTGTGTACCGGAGAATATGACGAAGACGTACTAAAAAAGACCCAAATTCCAAGATCCAAATTTCAAATTCCAAGGGAGCTGTCCCTTGTTCATTGTGAGTTGTTCGTTTGACATTGACAATTTTTATCGTTTTAATGAACAATGCCAAATGTTCAATTTTCAATGAGCAATAATTCCAGGGGAACAGTCCCTTGGGGCTTGGCGCTTGGATTTTTGGGCTTGGGACTTAAGTGGCTAGAAGTTCGAATTTATCGCCACCACCGGGTCGAGTTTTGAAGCGGAAAGCGCTGGTGCAAAGCCCGATACAATACCTATTACAATAGAAATAGTAATACCGGAAACTATGTTTCCCGTAGTGAGTGCAAAATCCATATCGGTCATATAACTTATAAAGAGAGTTCCTGCAAAGATTAGTATAAGGCCCGCTATGCCGCCCATGAGAGAAAGGAAAACAGATTCTGTTAGGAATTGCGTAAGTATCATGTAATTCTTTGCGCCGAGTGATTTCTGTATCCCTATAAGTTTTGTACGTTCTTTAACTGACACGAACATTATATTTGCAATTCCGAAGCCGCCTACAAGTATTGAAAAACCTCCTATCACCATTCCTGCAATATCAATTACCGAAAACAGTTGTTCGAATCCCTGAGTAAGCATGCTTGACTCATTAAGGGCGAAGTTATCATCTTCGGAAGGCCGCACCCTGCGTATTGACCGCATTATGGAACGAAGTTCTGCAATTAATTCATCGTTTTCGATACCATTTTTTGCTTTTACCATGATAAGAGGGTTCATTTCATCTGCTTCCAGATCGTAAAACTTCTTCATAAAAAGAGCAGGAACAACGGCCTGGTAATCCGTACTGCCAAAGAACATGTTTTCGCCTTCCTTGGCAAATACTCCGATTACGCTCATCTTCCTGCCGTCGAGTTTTACATATTTGCCGATGGGATTTAATTTTTCGAAAAGAAGGCTGGCAAGTTCATGGCCAATTACAACCACCGGTCTTCCACCTGAAAATTCAAAAGCAGAAATAAAACGGCCTTTTTCAATATCAAAAGCCCGGAGACTGGGATACTCTTCAGATACGGCCAGTACGGCAGTATTGTCCGCGACATTGTTTTCGAAGCTGAATGTCTTTGACGCAGAAGCAAGAAAAGTAGCAACTGAAGTATTCGATGATTTTCGTTTTATCATTTCCAGTTCGTCCACACTGGGCTGGGGACGGCTCATGTACTTCCACCAGGGAAAGTCCCCGCCGAATTCCCATGGCCATTTCTGAACATAAACGACATTATCGCCGAGAGACTGAATGCTGTCCTTTATACTGTAACGAAGGCTGTCGATGACAGTAAAAACCGAGATAATGGCAAAAATTCCGATGGTAATTCCCAGCAACGAAAGTATGGTCCGCAGTTTATTGTTTATCAGCGATTCTATCGACAGGATGATGCTCTCTTTTAATAATCTCAGTATCATTTTCGCGGGTTACAGGAAAAATGAAGCTCCAAATTTAACAACAAATCCCGAATGTCTTCTTTTAACCGGAATATAGTTGCTATCATCTTCGTACTGGTCTGTCTGGTATTCCACGATACCTTCGAGTGCAGCTTTTTGTCCAATAAAGAAGGCTATCCCCGGGCCGAAATGAGCATTGTGTCCGGGATAGTTATGAATGATCTCTGTATAAACTAAATCTATAGTCTGTTTCCTGTCGTATTTCCCGGCGCCTGCTTCAATAAAGGGAGTTACCTTTTCGTGTTTGAAATAGTAACGCAGAAAAAGGCCAATCCCAAACCAGCCGGTAGTCGAAGAGAATGTGCTGAAATGTGTTCTGCTTGTTCCGAAAGTTGACTCCAGTCCTACTGTAAATCCATCCGCTACAAAATAACCGATCTTAGGATTGAGATAGATCCCTTCTGTGCTATAACTTTCAGTCCATGTCGAATCACCGATCTTTTCCACATCTTTTGTATTCACGAATCCGCCAAGGTCCGATGACAAAAAGAACTTTCCCCTTTCCGGTTGCTGAGCGTTTGCCTGAATAATTAAAAACAGGCATGCAATAACTCCTGCTATTTGTTTCATGTGTTTTGTCGTCTACAAATATATGTGTAATTTTTATCAGAACGAAGAACAGTATCCGATTCTGCAAAAAAATGTATCTTTACAGAAAAAATGCAAAGCACGAGCATCTGTGTTTTCTGCTCTTCGAGCAACCAGATTCCTAAGGAATATTCTGCGATGGCCGCCGAACTGGGCGCAAAAATGGCTAAGAACGGTTTTAATCTTGTTCATGGCGGTGGAAAAATAGGCCTGATGGGGGTACTTGCGGCATCTGTTCAGCAAAATGGCGGGAAGGTTACAGGCGTTTTACCGGAACTGCTGAACCTTGAAGGAATTGCTTCTGAAACAGACGATGAGATCATCATTACAAAAGATATGGCCGACCGCAAAGCCGAAATGCGCAAACGCAGCCGTGCCTTTATTGCTCTTCCCGGTGGTTTCGGAACGCTGGAAGAACTTATGGAGGTCATTACACTGAAACAATTAGGATATCTTAATGTACCTATTGTTATAATTAACACATATTCATTTTACGATAACCTTACTGCACTCTTTTCGAACATGTACAGTCTTAAGTTTGCCGACGAAAGTTACAATACACTTTTTTTTATCACAAAGGATCCCTGCGAAGCAATAGATTACATAAAGAATTACAACTATCCCGAAATCCGGAAAAAGTGGCTGCTGTAAATGGACTTTAAACAGTTATTCAGGCGGAAGGATGTGAACTGCGTGAACCGCGAAATGGAAAGCGGTGCCGGTTCAATGAAAAGAAGTCTGAGCACATTCGACCTTACATGTCTTGGAATTGCCGCAATTGTAGGCGGGGGAATTTTCAGCACTATTGGAAATGCAGCTGCAAACGGAGGTCCGGCAATATCAATGCTTTTTGTTTTCACTGCTGTAGCCTGCGGATTTTCGGCAATGTGTTACGCCCGCTTTGCCTCGGTGGTCCCTATCAGCGGAAGCGCATATACATACGCATACGTGAGTTTTGGCGAACTGCTGGCATGGATCATCGGATGGGATCTGATAATGGAATATTCGGTAGGCAACATTGCCATTGCAATATCATGGAGCGATTATTTCACCGGTCTTCTTAACGGACTGGGAGTTGATTTTCCGCAATGGCTTTCGTGCGGTTACCACAGCGCCTGGAAAGGCTACCACCATGTTATGGAAATGATGGCACAAGGCACGTCATTCAAGGATATTCCCGGATATCTTCAGCAGGCTTATACAACATGGACAACAGCGCCCCAGATAGGTGGACTACACATAATAGCAGATATACCCGCCTTCTTTATAGTTGCCGTTATTAACACACTTGTTTTTATAGGGATCTACGAATCGAAAGTGGCCGGAAATATAATGGTGCTGATCAAGGTGGTCATCCTTCTTGTGATTATTGGCGTAGGGTCGTTTTACGTTAATCCCGAAAACTGGTCGCCATTTGCACCCAACGGAATAGGAGGTGTAATGAAGGGTGTGGCAGGCGTCTTTTTTGCATATATAGGATTTGATGCTATTTCAACCACTGCCGAGGAATGCAAAAATCCCAAACGCGACCTGCCGCGTGGAATGATATATTCACTTTTGATCACTACAGTATTATATGTTGTCATCAGTCTTGTTTTAACGGGTATTGTAAGTTATAAAGAACTTGCGGTAGGCGATCCCCTTGCTTATGCATTCGAACAAATAGGTCTTTCTTCTTTCAGCGGAATAATTGCCGTAAGCGCTGTTGTTGCCATGGCAAGTGTTCTGCTTGTCTTTCAGCTCGGTCAGCCCCGGATATATATGAGCATGAGCCGCGACGGACTTCTGCCGAAAAGATTCGGAAAACTCCACCCCCACTTTAAAACACCTGCATTTGCCACTATGGTTACCGGAATTTTCGTTGGCGTACCTGCTCTTTTTACAGACCTTACCGATATGGCCGACCTTACAAGCATAGGAACTTTGTTTGCCTTTGTTCTGGTTTCGGGAGGTGTGCTTTATCTTGATTCAAAGAAAAGACAAACGGTATATCCCGGGTCTTTCAGAATACCATATATAAACTCAGCATGGGTCGTGCCATTCCTTTGGGTGGCCGTTCCATTTGCAATATGGTATTTCAACCCGAAAGGATATCATGAATTTATTTCCCTGCAATCGAGCTGGGCAGACAACGGACTTTTTGCGGTATTTCTCGTTATTGCACTGGTGTTATCTTTCTTTTCAATATACAAAAAATGGTCGCTTATACCAACGCTCGGCCTCCTTACAAATCTTTACCTGCTAAGCGAACTGGGCTTTACCAACTGGATGCGTTTTATAATCTGGCTTATTATCGGGCTCGTTATTTATTTTGCTTTCAGTTTCAGGAACAGCAGGCTCAGGGGAAAAGTTGACGATTAACACTATGACATAGATTGAGGTCAAGGTTGAGGTCAAGGTCGAGAGACGTACAACTTTCTCGATCTTGACCTTGATCTTGACCTTATGAAATTTTAATTAATTTTACCAAACTAAATCATCGCTATGGAATTCAGAACTCCTGTTCCGGTTAAACCCTGTTCCGAAAAGATCGGATACAAAACCCCAGTACTTATGGTAGGTTCATGTTTTTCCGACAACATCGGCGGTATCATGAGCGAACGCCGATTTCCTGTTCTTATAAATCCATTCGGAGTATTATACAATCCGTTTTCAGTTTCGCTTTTGCTAAGGCGATGTATTAATAATGAACCGATAAAACCTGAAGAAGTTTTCGAAGAGAACGGCATCTTTAAAAGTTTTCTTTTCCACAGCAGTTTTGCAGCAGAAAGCAGGCAGCAATTCATTGATAAAGCAAATAAATCGTTAAGGGAAACTTCAGATTTTATAAAACAGGCTTCATTTCTTATATTGACTTTGGGAACAGCAAGGTATTACAGCCTCAGGGAAAACAACACCATTGTTGCCAACTGCCACAAACGGCATCCCGGTCTGTTCACAGAAAAACTTGCAACAGTAAAGGAATGTTCGGCAGAAATTGAAAACCTTATCAACGACCTGAGGAAAGTAGACCCAGGACTTTTTGTGATCTTTACAGTAAGCCCTGTCCGTTATATAAAAGACGGAGCGCCGGGCGCCCAGCAGGATAAGTCAGTTTTATTCTGTGCACTTGAAAAGTGGCTGAAATTACCACGCACTTTCTATTTCCATGCTTACGAAATAATGATGGATGAACTCCGCGACTATCGTTTTTACACTGACGACATGCTGCATCCTTCAGTTCAGGCTGTGGAATACATTTACGAAAAATTCAGCGAGGCTGTTTTTGCTAAAAATTCTTTGTAAGTCGCACTTTCAGGAAACATTGGCTTGTGGT
>CAZEWB010000151.1:0-7674 GCA_964515655.1 uncultured Bacteroidales bacterium | reverse complement strand
AAGAATCTCATTATCAGAACACTTTAGATCCTTCTCTTCGATCAGGATGACAAAACGTGGGGTTTTGAGATAGCCCCAAAATATTATTCTACAACAAATCTGCCTCTTTGAGTTTTTTCTCCGTTTAACTCAACCGAATATATGCCACTCTTAAGATCATCTTTTTCAATTGTAAGAATGTCTGAAGTCACTTCATTATATATCCTGATCAGTTTTCCGGTCACATCAAAAACCGAGATGGTATATGAAGTATTGTCAGGATTATTGAATTTTAAAGTAGTGGATTTTGAAAATGGATTGGGGTATATCGAGAACGAAGTATTGTCCATTTCCGGGTTATAGAAATGATTGACAATTGCGCTGTTCATTGTACCATGGGCGGCACTGTTGGTCTGCTCAAAAATAATATTGCAGGCAATGTTCGAATAATTAGTGATCATGATAATGTAATATTGACCTGCAATTGCGCCGGGAATATGACAATCCTCCTGAACTGATACGCTGAAACTGCAGTCAACCAGATTTCCTGAAGGATAAAAAGTAGAATCGTCGGTATTGTTAGGGCATGAAGAGCAAGTTGCTGTAAGATTGCTTGTACATGGGGTAGTTGGTGATGTAAAAGGTCCCCAGCAGACAAAGTCCACATCATAGTTGGGATTTGTGGAAATGTGAAATTCTATCGGACCGGAATCATCTACCAGCATGTAATACCATGCAGGATTTGGTTGTGTTGCCAGACAACCATAGTTTGGACCAACTTCGCCTGTTCCGGAATTTACTCCGGCAGGAAAGTTATAAGTAGTCCCGGTGCAGAAAGGAAGAGCATTGCTGCAGTAGTCATTCTGTGAATAGCCTACCAGACATATACTCAGTAAAATAAAGAAAACGTAAAAATTTTTCATAGACATTGGTTTTTAGTTTTTACTCCGAAAACAAAAACAATATAAAGGTAAGACAATTAACGATACGTTTTCGTTGCCTGAGATTATTTTTTTAAAATAGTTACTATTCGGATTGCCTGAAAATTATTGTCCCTCGTAGTTGTTTCAAACTCAATCTGGTTTTAGGTTGAAAGGTTGAGCGGCTGGTTTGGTTATTGGTCATTGGTTATATGGTTGGGCTGCTGGTTAGGTTAGTAGTCAATGGTCAGTAGTTTAAAAAACAATTACTATAGACCTTTTACCAGACAAGCTGCCCCAACCCATTAACTATTGACCATTTCCCAAACCAGTTGCCAGACCCATCAACTATATACCATTTCCCAAACCAGTTGCCCAACCCATTAACTATTGACCATTTCCCAAACCAGTTGCCTAACCCATAAACTTATACCCATATAGTTACGAAAAAAATAAATATTCAGTATGTAACTGCAAATAAATTATTTTCCTGCATCTCTCAGGAGTATTGACAGAGAGCGCAAATAGTATTGAAATTAATAATTGTTGGTCAAAAAGCTTGATTCTCAGGCAACCGAAAGTACTATTTTATTGTCTTGTAAATAAACCAATAAATATATGAAAACTATACTTTATTTTTTTGCAATAGCGTTGTTTGTTCCGGGCATTTCCTTTGCTCAGTTTGGAGAAAAACAAACCCTGAATCATGCGACAAACATGATATACTCTATTGTTCCTGTTGATTATGATAATGATATGGACAATGATATTTTTGTTACCTCAGATGAGAACCGGATTATCTTCTATGAAAATGCGGGCAACGATTCCCTTGCAGATGAAAAAGTAATATCTGTTTCTTCTTTTCGAATAATTAATTGTGCCGATGTTAATAATGATGGTCATAAAGAATTACTGGGTACAAATAATAATTCTATAGGTTGGTTTGAGAATAACCTGAACAATGACTTTTCTGTTTTTCATGCAATATCATCCGGAATAGGTTCTGTTTTTGCTTGCGATATGGATGCGGACGGAGATTCTGATTTATTTGTCGGATATTACTCCTTAAATAAACTGGCTTGGTTTCAAAATCTTGGAGGAGGGGTTTTTGGTCCCGAACAAGTCCTTTCTACAACAGTTACCAATGTTAACGATATTCAATTTGTTGATATAAATAATGATGGGCATATTGACATTATCACTGCTTCTTACCCGCAAATAATCATTGAATCGTTTTTAAATAATGGTTCTAATTTGTTTACCCAGGCAAATGTCTGGAACGATTATATGTCATCTCAGCCCGGTTATTATTTTAAACCTTTTCTTTATGATTATGATCATGATGGGTTCCTGGATATTTTTCATTCAAATGGCCTCCTAGTTTGTCAGCAAAATCTTGGAAATGGTACTTTCGATGACACCTATTATCAAATTATTGATTATAATTCTCATTCCATATTAAATAATATTGGCGATTTCAATAATGATGGATTATTAGACATTTTATATGGTTCAGATTATCCATTAATGTCAGCGACCGGAATCGAAATACAAATCAGCGGTAAACCAAATCAAACAGTTATTTATAATTTCTTTTACCTGTCCAGTAACATCATGGTATTTGATTTTAATAATGACGGTTATAAAGATATCATAGAAGGCCTGAATTCCGGAAGAGTTTTATGGTACCCAAATGACGGGAACTGGAATTTTACACATTATATCCCATTAAATAAAAGTAGTTATTATCCTACCGTATTTTGGCCTGTAGATTATGATAATGATTCAGATACTGATATAGTTTGTCTGTATCATTATGATTGTTTCTTAGCATGGTATGAGAACACAGGGAATGGAGTATTCTTACCTGAAAAGATTATTATTGATTCTTTAAGATTCTATCCTGTAGCCGCCTCAACTTCTTTAACAGATATTGATAATGACGGTGATTTCGATTTTATATATAACGATCAGGATTTCTTTAATCCTCCTACCGGATTATATATTTTAAAAAACAACTCGGGAGCATGGGATACAACAAGAATTGATACAACAGGTTTTCGTATTATTAAAGTTGATGATATTAATGGTGATAATTACAAAGATATACTTTTTCAAACCCAGTACGGATATGGAATAAATGCATTTATAAATGACGGAACGGGTTCGTTTCCTGTTTATCAACAGATATATAATCCGGGACAATATAACTATTACGATAATTTTATACTCTTTGATATTGATCAGGATGGCGATAAAGATATACTTGCTGCGCGTACCGGAGGTAACGATTCGCTTCAGTGGATAATAAATGATGGTTCAGGAAATTATTTATCAAAAATAAATCTTTTATATTTTGGATGTTCAGGGGGACAAATGAATATCTATCCAACAGATATTGATGAGGACTCTGATTATGATATAATTTTTGGTGCAGCTTGTAATATTTACTTATTAAAAAACGACGGATCGAATAATTTTAATACATTTTGCTTGTACAGTAGTTATACCGATGTAGAATATTCTTTGGAAGTAATTGATATAGATGTTGATGGGGATAAAGACATAGTATACATTACAGAATCAGGCATATATTGGATTGAAAATGTAAATGGAGTGTTTTCGGCCAGTCAGAATCTAATACTTCCGGCTAATAACATTGGATTATACTTCGCTACAGCCAACCTTGATAATGATCAGACGCCCGACCTTATTACTGTGCATCAAAATAATGAGCTGAACTGGTATAAGAATTATATGAATTTTCCATTCAAAATAAAAGGAAGTATGTATTATGATGCCAACCAAAGTGGTGTAAGGGATACGCTTGAACCGGGCTTCCTTCATACACAGGTTAATGCAACTCCCGGCGCTCTTGCTTCCTTTACAAATCAAAACGGAGATTACTGGATCGCTGTCGATACGGGTACATATCATGTATCAACAGCTCCATTACCGCATTGGGAAATATCTTCGCCTTACAATGATTACAATGTGAATATTTCAATAGCGCAGCAGGTGGTTGATACCTGTATTTTCGGCTTCTACCCCGATAGCCTCTTTACTGAAGTCGAACCTGATCTTATCTTTAGCGGCGGATTTTGCGGTTCTCATGCACAGTTTTGGATAAGTGTGAAAAATACCGGGACGATGTCTACCCGGGGAATAATAAAACTTGAACATGATACTCTTATTGACTATTACATGGCACAGTCCGTACCCGATTCGGTCATTAATAATGAATTATACTGGCATTTCGACAACCTGAATTTTTTCGAAGAAAAGGTGTTCTGGGTCGTTACGTCATGGCCCTTTGTTTCATTTATGGACAGTATTGTATATAATAAACTTACCGTATATGCCCTTGATACTTCTGGTGCGTTTATCTGCTCTTTTATTGACAGTACGTCTGAAGTAGTTGCCTGCAGTTATGACCCTAATGACAAAACCGTGGAACCTGCCGGTACTGGTCAGGAGCATATTATACCGCAAACGCAACAGCTGCAGTATACCGTCAGGTTTCAGAATACGGGAAATGATACTGCTGTGAATATTGTCATCCATGACACACTGGATTGTAATCTTGATGAGAATTCCTTTGAGTTTCTCTCTTCCAGCCACCCTGTAAGGATTTCTCTTGAAGCGAATGTTGTGATCTTTGAATTCG
This sequence comes from uncultured Bacteroidales bacterium, assembly GCA_964515655.1. Taxonomy (GTDB): domain Bacteria; phylum Bacteroidota; class Bacteroidia; order Bacteroidales; family GWA2-32-17. The sequence continues at coordinate 3,108 of CAZEWB010000151.1, read as the reverse complement.
ACAGCATTATGTTACCGGACAGCATCTCGGATGAAATATTGAGCCACGGTTATGTGAAATACAAGGTGAAACCAATAAATGGAGTGAACCCGAACACTGAAATTAATAATACTGCATACATTTATTTTGATTGTAATCCTGCTGTTGTGACAAACACTATTTTTAATACTATTGAATGTTATATTGTACCTCCGGTCCCGGTGATCTATTATTATGCGGGATATCTTGCTGTGGCAACAGGATATGCAATGCAATGGTACCTTGACGGAGTAGCGCTCCCCGGTGAAACGGCTGATACAATTAGCCCTGTCTATACAGGGAACTATACCGTTGAGGTGTTTAACCAATTCGGTTGTTCAACTTTTTCTGATCCATATCATTTTGTTCTTGTAATCCCGGATAATTATATCAATCAATTACTGACAATTTCGCCAAATCCGGCCAGTAGCGATATTACAATAAAATGGAACTCTGATATTACCCCTGTAATATCTATCGTTTCAACGTCCGGTAAGTGTGTTTATAGCAGACAGACCGATGCAGGAAACTATGCCAACATCGATGTATCGGGCTACCCCCAAGGTGTATACTTTGTAAAAGTTGTCGGAAAAGAATTTGTGGAGACAAGAAAACTGATCATCCAATAATCAATAGCTAATGATCCGTAAATAGACATATTGTTTACACTAATTTCAAAGAAATGAGAAAGATTTTTGCCATATTTATTTTGTTTAAATACTTGTCAATTCAGTTCATTGTTGCCCAGGTGACCGCAGGTCAGATACCATTCGGTACATCAAGTTCAAATCCTAATATTAACCTTATGGTAGATGTGGGATTTACCGATACTATAGGTTTTTTCGATATTGACTGTGATAGCCTTAACGATATGAGTATTCATCTATATAAAAGCGCAACGATGGTTGATGGGACTAACTATGCCGCCCTGATCGTCCAGAACAGTTCTTTTGAGATATGTTCTGATACTTCAAGCATTAACAAATCTGTTAATTATTTCAATCAGGGGGATTTATTGAACTATCCTGCCGGTTATCAATGGAGCAGTGACTCCAGTTATTTTTTGGGATGTTATGGTATGTGGTGTGAAGGCATTGATTCAGTGAACAATTTATATATTGCCTACAGAAAAGATACAATGCAAATCGGGTGGATTAAGATATCCTTCAATTTAAACGATTATGGCAACTTTACAGCACCTATAACGCTTGCTATAAACGAAATACTATCTCTATGCAGTAGTAGTTATGTGTCGGAAACACACTTGTCCTCCGATTTGTATTTATATCCGAATCCGGCAGCAGGAACGGTTACTATCCATTGGTCACAATCCAATGAAAATTCATGTGTTAATATTTATTCGTTTTCCGGCCAATGTATTTATTACAAACAAACTGAAACCGAAAACTCAGTCAGCATAGACGTTTCGACCTATCCAAAGGGTGTTTATTTTATCAAGATGGTTGGGAAGGAATTTGTGGAAACAAGAAAACTGATCGTACAGTGACATTATTACTTTACTTTCCCGCCTCTCTCAAAAACTTATTCAGGGGGTACATCGCTTTAAATACATCAGCAATATGTTTTTCGAGATTTTTCATACCAAGATCCTTATTACTCATCATGTGTACTGCAAGATAACTTTTATATTTAAGAAGTTCTATTTCCGGGTGGTCAGCATCAAATCCCTGAGGAGGACGTTGAAGTTTTTCACCATCAATTCCGCCAAAGTATTTAACGAAATTCTTGTTTCCTATTATTTTTTTGAATTCAGCAGCGTTAAATGCAATTTCTTTTCTGATAGCTTTTAGCCAGTCAGACGGCGGCATATAGGCACCTCCTGCCAGCATTGATTGTCCCGGTTCAATATGAATATAGTATCCGGCAGCGGAATGTATCTCAGTTTTGCTTGCTCCCGACATAATCATTGCTCCAAAATGCGTTTTATATGGTGACTTGTCAAGCGAAAAACGAACGTCCCTGTATATCCTGAACACGCATTTTTTTCCTTCGAGATGAGCTATAGATTTATCGAAAACTGCAATTGCAGGAATCAGTTCATCAACCAATGCAATAAAATCTTCCCTGCATTTTTCGTATCTGCTTTTGTTTTTAGTGAACCACTCGCGGTTGTTGTTCTTGTTCAGTTCGCTAAGAAAATTAAGAATATTGCCTGAGTCCATATGCTTGTTGATTTTTATTAAGAAAAGATCAAAGTACTTTTACCTGATACTCTTTTTATTCAGTTTTTTTAATTTGTTTATGTCAGATTCTATCTCTTTCATACTTTGTTCAATTTCTTTTATTTTAATTTCTGATTTGTACTTTTCATACTCATCAATCGATTTTTTAATTGCCAGTTCATGACTGATTTTTCCGGCGTGAGTCAGTATTTCCCGTCTGTTTAATCTTAAAATTTCATCAAGTTTGTTGATCCAGTCCTGCATATACATCGGCTTATGCTGTTGTGCCATCGTTTCAGCAAATGCAAGATATTGTTCAACCAGGAGGCCAAGTAATTTTATTTCATCCTCATTAAGGAAGTTCTTTGCAATGCATACGTCGCTTTGCTTTATTTGGACATGACTACTTTTATCATACGACATCATTCCTAATAATGGCAACGAAGCATCAACCCTGCGATAAATAAGTTCAGATGCAGTTTTCTGGCTGATTGCCCATAGCAGTTTGTTTTGAACAACCTTAAAAAAACGGATGGTGTTTTTATCAGAAGAATTGTAGTCTATGCTGGTAGCATATATATCCTTTATTTTCTGATAAAAGAATCTTTCAGATAATCTGATTTCACGTATGCGTTCCTGTAACTCTTTGAAGTAATTCATAGAATTACCGGACTTAAACCTGTCATCATTCAAAGCAAAACCCTTAATGATGTATTCTTTTAGCCTCTGAGTGGCCCATATCCTGAATTGAGTGCCTTGTTGCGATTTAACTCTGTATCCGACTGAAATGATAACATCAAGGTTGTAAAAGTTTGTTTCATATGTTTTTCCATCTGAAGCAGTTGTTCGGAAATTCCGAACAACTGCTTCAGATGGAAAAACACAAAACCCAAACACACCCAACACA
>CAZEWB010000150.1:0-7677 GCA_964515655.1 uncultured Bacteroidales bacterium | reverse complement strand
TTGGGTGTGTTTGGTTTTTGTTTTATTCCTGTTGGCAGGAATGTCAGTTTTTGGTCAGACTCAATGGACGAAATATTCCAACCAGCCTGTTCTCGCGATGGACACAACATATCTGTGGGCGGCATACGGGCAACCGGCCTGCATTATACAGAATGATACATTTAAAATGTGGTACGGCGTCGCGAGCGGAGTAACTCCGGGCGATACTATTTATAGGGGAAGAACTCATTATGCATGGTCGCTTAACGGAACTGACTGGAATAAATATCCCGGAAATCCGGTACTGGATGTCGGAAGCGCCGGTGAATGGGATAATGCATGGCTGGATACGCCTGAAATTTTATGGGATGGAAATGAATTTAAACTATACTATTATGGCGATTCAACCTGGCAGCAGGGGACAAGCCACACCAACATCGGTCTTGCAACATCACCGGATGGGTTTAATTTTACAAAAAAGGGTATTGTTCTGTCGAAAGGCGCACCGGGCGATTGGGATGGGGAATTTATAGAATCTCCAGCTGCCTATTATGACCCATCATCTGGTGTATATGCAATGTGGTACTCGGGACAAGATACTATAGGTTGGATTAATATCGGGCTTGCAGTATCCGGTGACGGCACCAACTGGTATAAATACCCCGGCCCTGTGCTGACACACGGCACAACGAGCACCTGGGATGATATGTTTGTTTCTGTTCCATCAGTTATCAGGACAAATGGCGTTCTTGAAATGTGGCATAGCGGTATTTCCTTCCTGGGTCAGTTTGATTCTGTAAGGGTTGGATACTCCGTATCACTTGATGGAGCACATTGGATCAAATATCCCGGTAACCCTGTGCTCTTTAATCAGCCAGGCGATACTACACGTTTCTGGGCAGTAGATGTGGTGTGGGACAGCATAAACAATCAATATAAATTGTATTATGAAGATTATTATAAGTGGGGCGCTGAAGCAATTTTCCTTGCCACTTCTCCTCGAAATGTACTGTTCTCATCAAATTGCAATGTGTCCTCAGGCAATGATACATTAATCACACAGGGCGATACCATTCAATTACATGCAACCGGCGGAACTTTGTATCACTGGTATCCCGAACAGGGTTTAAGCAATCCTGATATTCCAGATCCATTAGCTTTCCCTGATACAAATGTTATTTACACCGTCCTGATTGTAGGAGATTCATGCATTACCACCGATACTGTACAAATTACTGTTACTCCTATGTCCGTTCTTTTCCCTTCTCTTTCCGATCAAATAAAAATATTCCCTAATCCCGCTCACAATGAAATAATAATTGAAGCCGTCCAAAATATACAGACAAAAGGAATGACTTGCGAAATCCTGAATGCCGAAGGGCGAGTGATCCGAAATATGAAACTGGAAAACCAGGAAACGAAAATTGATATCCTTGAGTTGAGTACCGGTTTTTATATAATCAGAGTAAAATCTGACGATGGTATAATGATTAAAAAAATGGTGAAACAATAATGTCGGATAAAGCATTGCAATTACGAATATCATAAACTCAACAATATGAAAATATTAATTCAATTCCTTTTAATGTGTATGGTAACGGTAATCTCTGCTCAACCTGTTACATGGGAGCGGCAATATGGCCGGGCCGACCGCACAGACTGTGCCACTGACATCATTGAGATACCGGGCGGCGATTTTGTAACCTGCGGCTTTACATGGGATACTACATTATTTTGGGGTATGGACGGTTACATCATGAGAATAAACGGGATTGGGGATACGGTCTGGACAAGGACATTAGGATCTATGGGCATTGGCGCCGGTATTGACATGCTTGCTTCAATAATGCTTAACAGTAATAATGAACTGGTTCTTACCGGGGAACGTTATCAATTTCCTAACGGAAGGCAACTCTGGTTTTTGAAGGTTGACCCGACTGACGGCTCTGTCATTTCCGAAAAATTTATAGGCGGACCCAATGACGACAGCGGGGCGAAGATCATACAGACAGCAGATGGCGGTTATTACATTTTCGGTACGACCCACAGCACTCCCGACACTAAAGCAAATGCATGGCTTTTGCGGTTATATGCCAACGGCGATACGCTGTGGACAAAGCAATACGACTTCGGCTATGAAGATAACGGATCGTACATAATGCCCTTTCAGAACGACAATTATTTAATTACAATGTACAATTGTACCCACGATTGCGGTCAGGGGCTACAGGGTGGTTTTTCACAATGTCTTTTAATTGATTCTCTCGGAAATATTATAAAAACCCTTACTTTCGATAACGGACCAAAAAATAAGTTAGGATATATTGCTCCCACTTCAGACGGAGGCGCTATCATCACAGGAGCATCAAGTATGATAGACTCTGCATCTGGAGCCGGTATGATGAGCGAAGACCTGTGGATGATAAAACTGGATGACAATGCCGATACGATGTGGACGAAGATCTATGGAAGCTGGGGATTGTGGGACGGCGGCACTAGCGTTTTTCAATCAGGTGATGGCGGTTATTATGCAGTAGGGTATGTTAACAGTATTCCCATACCACAAATGAATTACGACAACTACTGGTTGCTTCGTATGAACAGCGATGGCGACACGTTATGGACGCGGGTATGGGGCGGTAATGACAACGATGACCCTTTTTCGGTAAAACCTACCGGCGACGGGGGTCTTATAATTACAGGCTGGCGCGATGCAAACTCCAACGTCTTTTTAAGTCTTAATATCGGCAATTCGGATATCTACATCATTAAAACCGATACGGCAGGTCTGGTAGGCGTTCCACAGTTACACGCATCAGATTCTCAAAATGTCATTATTTATCCAAATCCTTCTTCCGGCAATTTTACACTTTTTCTTGCTGATGAAAAAACCAATGACGCCCAGCTCAGGATTTTTGATGTTTACGGTAAATGCGTTTATCAATCAAAAATCCCAAATCAAAAATCAGAAATATTTTTATCTCTGCCCCGCGGCATGTATCTGTACCAGGTAAAAGATGACGGGCAATTTGTTTCATCAGGGAAAATTGTTGTGCAATGACAACATGATCTTGACCTGACTTATCGTGTTTTTTCTTAATTTTGAAGATCAAATGAAACATCTATGCTTTTAATTTCAAAATCTATCGGAATAATAGGGATTTTTGGGATATCTGAAGAATGGCATATTGGTGACGACTCCTATAAAAGTATAGATATTTCTATGGTTGATTTTAAGGAATCAAATTGTTAAGTAGCAACAGTTTTCTATTTGTAGATCACGGAGTGGATGAACAGTAGTTTGACGCTGATATATTCAACCCTTTCAGGGTTGTTCTTATAGGTATTTGCTTACCCCGGACTGCGTCCTTCGTTTCACTTCGGACTTGTCCGGGGTTATTTTTATTTGACTCCTTCGGAGTCATTTGCAGAACACAATATAATTGCGATTATTCATTGCTATTGATTCATGTCTGAATTGTTAAGAAAAATATTTCCTGCACCCCAAAATGTAATTTGACTGTTATCTCTTATAAATTATAAAACAGTATCTTTGTTTGTTGTCCCGTACATTAATTCAATTTTGTGAACAGGAGTCTTACTGAAATATTATTAATTATTTTTCTTTCGGTCATTGTATCTATTGCTGCATACGGACAGGCCGATACTTCAAAGATAAGGTCGCTGATGAATGAGGCCAACGTAAACAGTGGTAAAGACCTGAAAAAATCCACTGAGTTAATTAAAGAAGCGTATAATTTATGTTCAAAAACAACAGAAAAAAAACTGAAGGCCGAATGTCTTAACGAGTACGGGTGGATCGAGTTCCTTAACGGCAATTATCCCGGCTCTTTAAATGTGCTGATAGAAGGACTTAAGCTTGCACAGGAGGTCGGTGACAGAAAGTTACAGGCCGATATTATGCGGAACATCTCTGCTTCTTATCATTTCCAGGGCCCCGAGAACTTTCCCAGTGCTATAAGCTATGCAAAAAAATCCCTTCAACTCTTCCTGGAACTTAAGGACAAACCCGGGATAGCAGCAGGCTATCAGGAACTCGGCGGCCTGTATTGCGACAATATTTCAAAACCTACTTTCAACCTGAAGCTGGCCGAGGATTATTTTCAAAAAGCCCTTGATCTGCAGCTTGAAATGGGCAACAAAGTATCTGCAGCAAGCCTGGAATCGAGCCTTAGTTATATATATGCCTGCAACGAAGATTATACCAAAGCGCTTGAATGTATAGAAAGATCGCGTGTGATCTTTGAAGAGGTAAAGGACAACCAGGGCATAATGTACAGCCACTACGGCCTTGCCGATATCAATTACAGGATGGGGAACATTCCCATTGCCATCGATCATGTAAATAAGTGCATAGAAATGGCAAGTGAGTACGGGAACAAAGACCTGCTGAACAATGCATACGAAATGTTATCTGGTTATCATTCCGAATCCGGCGACTATAAGACAGCTCTTGAGGACTATCATAAATCCGTCGCTCTTAAGTTCGAGTTGTACAACGAAGAAAGGATAAAATCTTTTACCAACCTTGAGAAAAAATATGAATCGGAAAAAAAGCAAAAGGAAATAGAGTTACTGAACAAGGACAGTGAACTTCAGAAAACTGAAATTGACCGTCAGACGACACAGAAATACGCTTTTATCGGCGGGTTTGTGCTCATGTTGCTTCTGTCTGTTGTGATCTTTAAAAGTTACCGCGATAAGAAAAAGGCTAATACCATTCTGGCGTTACAGAAACATGAAATAGAAGAAAAGAACGAGGAACTAAAACAGCAGAACGACGAGATACTTGCACAGCGTGATGAGATCTCCGCCCAGCGCGACCTTGTGACGAAGCAAAGGGATCATATCAATGAACAGAAAAAGGGTATCACTGATAGTATTACGTACGCAAAACGGATACAGAATGCTATGCTGCCTGATCTTAATCGGGTTCTTGGTCTTCAGTCTTCAGTTGACAGTAGGCAATTGGCAATTGACAGTAGGCAATCCGACCCGCAAATTGCCGACTGCCGACTGCCGAATGCTGACTATTTTATTTTATATAAACCCAAAGACATTGTAAGCGGCGATTTCTACTGGGCGACCCGCATCAACGAATGGCTGATACTGACTGTTGCAGACTGCACAGGGCATGGCGTTCCCGGCGCTTTTATGAGCATGCTGGGGGTTTCGTTCCTGAATGAGATTGTGCGAAAGAAAGAAATAACAAAGGCAAGCGAGGTCCTGGACCACCTGCGCAGTTCGATAATTGACGCCCTGCAGCAGAAGGAACAGACCGGCGAAGCTCTTGCCTCGATGAAGAATGTTCAGGACGGAATGGACATATCTCTTTGCGCACTGAACACAAGTACCAACGTGCTGCAATTTGCCGGGGCAAACAATCCACTTTTCATTGTAACTGCTCGGAACGAACTCAAGATAATACCTGCCGACAAACAGCCGGTGGCGATTTACATTAACATGAAGCCCTTTACTAACCAGGAGATACAGTTACAAAAAGGCGACAGTATATACCTTGCCAGCGACGGATACCAGGACCAGTTCGGAGGACCGGATAAAAAGAAGTTCCTTGTAAAAAAACTACGGGAACTGCTCATGAAGATAAAAGATAAAACCATGGCTGAACAGAAAGAAATAATTGACAAGACCTTCGAGGACTGGAAGGGCGATTACAGCCAGGTTGATGATGTGACGATAATGGGTTTAAAGATATAAACCAGAGGCCCGGGCAAAATAATTCTTAAACAATAATTGTATCGCGATTTTTCTTAACTTTGGTGAAAATAATGCCAGATAAAGATGAAGAGGGGAAAAGTCGGGCTATATTTGACACAGTACCCGGGTCGGTTAAAGATGATGTATGAAAAGATATCCTGAGATTTTCCAATATGAATTAACATGAAAACGCCTGTATCATTGGTTTTATCAAGTGGCGGTGCAAGAGGCATTGCGCACATTGGTGTGATTGAAGAACTGGAGCGACAAGGATTTGAAATAAGATCTATTGCCGGTTCTTCGATGGGGGCATTGGTTGGAGGCATGTATGCTTCGGGGAATCTGAAAATATTCAAAGACTGGATGTGTAAACTTGATAAGAAGGCAGTCTTTAATCTTGTTGACTTTACATTCAGTACTTCCGGATTAGTTAAGGGAAACAGGATCATTAAAGAATTACAAAAGATTGTGCCTGATATAAATATCGAAGATCTTCCGATACCATTTACGGCTGTGTCAACTGACATTATTAATAAAGAGGAAGTCGTATTTGAAAAAGGCAGCCTATACAAAGCAATTCGTGCTTCAATTTCAATTCCCGGTGTTTTTACGCCTCACTCATCCGGGGATAAGGTGATGATAGACGGAGGTGTAATAAACCCCCTTCCCATCAACCGTATAAAAAGGACTAAAAATGACCTGCTGATCGCTGTTGACGTGAACTCCAAGATCACGCCATACAAACAATCCTCTGAAACGAACACAGCAAAGCAACAAAAAAAGCAGTCGGGTCTCTTCTCATTTTCGAAAGGGAAAGGGGACTCCTCATTGCCAAAAACTAAAACAGTACCGTTTAATTATTATTCGTTATTGACTCATTCCTCCAGTTTGATGTTACAGCAAATTACCGCGCTGACCATACAAATGTACCAACCCGATATTTTAATAAGTATTTCACATGATTCCTATAGCATCTTTCATTTTTACAAAGCTGCTGAAATTATTCAGTCGGGAGTATTAGCCACACAAAAGGAGCTTTTAAAGTTTCAGAATAAAAAATGAATTAATCCCTTCTCCCCATAAATATCATTATGTATACAGTAGGGATATGAAGTTTATTATTGCAAAAAAGGAAACAATTTATTAATTTTACAATCAAATTCACATACATGGACCTTCAGACCAGAAAAATTCAGTTTATTCAGGAATTTCTGAAATTCGCCGATTCGGGCATCATTGCCAAATTCGAAAAACTCCTTAAGCAGGAAAAGAATAAATTAATTGGTGAAGAAATAAAGCCAATGACATTAAAAGAATACGAAAAACGTATAGAAAAAGCTTTTGACGAAGTAAAGAATAAAAAAGTAAAAACTGCTTCGAATCTAAAGAAAGAAATATCTCAATGGAAATAGTTGTTTTCTGGACTGATTCGGCTATTGAAGAACTGCGAAGTATTTACGAATATTATTGTTTTAAGGCCGGCAAGACTGTGGCTGACAAGATAACAAATTCAATAGTAGATAAAACAATATTACTGGAAGTTACGCCACAAATGGGCCAAAAGGAAGAACTTCTTTCGCATTTTAAAAAAGAGATAAGATATCTTGTGGATGGAAATTATAAAATAGTATACTGGGTAGATAATAATCTTGTATCAATACTAACAGTATTCGATTGCAGGCAGAATCCTGAAAAGTTGAGAACAATTTAGGGATAATGTAGTTTTAAAAAATAATAACCCGGAATATTCCATCTTTTTATTTTCAGAAGAAACTAATCCCTTCTCCCTAAAAATATCATAATATAATACAGCAGTGTTGCGAGTGAGGCTAAGGCTGCAACCACGTACGTATATGCTGCCCACGAAAGGGCGTTCTTTGCTTTGGAGTGATTATATTGCTCAATAAAGCAGGCATAACCCACTCAAATAATAACTCCAAAGCAAACAACGCCCAATCG
>CAZEWB010000149.1:2097-7706 GCA_964515655.1 uncultured Bacteroidales bacterium | reverse complement strand
TGTGTTGGGTGTGTTTGGTTTGTTTTTAGCTGAATAAGCCGTATTTTCCTTCTGCCGGAGTGTATTCGTCTAAAGAGGCGCCCTGGAATACGATCAGTTTTGCTGACTCGTGATATTTAACAGGTATTATCATGTCGTAAACCGGTTGAAGCATAATTTTCCCGTTGATATTATAAAGACCGAATTTTCCTTTTGCAGGAAGGCCTTCCGGATCGGTTTTGCCTGAGAATATTTTAAGGAACTGGCCCTGTAACAGTTCAGCATAATCAAATTCCGGTTTAAAGACCTCACGGCCGTTAACATCTATCACCCCGTAATTCCCCGACAGAGGTTTTCCGTTTTTACCGGTCTGCCCGACAAAGACAAGGGCATAGCCATTATAGAAATTTTCAGCGTAGTCGTATTTTACAGGGGGCACAATTTCTTTCATCTCAGCATCTATGAACCCGTATTTTCCGCCGACGGGCAGATCATTTTCCATTTTCCCCACATAAACTGCAGCATAGCCTTCGTTGAAACTCCATATATAATCATATTCCTTTTCCGATATCTTTTCTCCTTTTTTATTGATGAAATAATACTTGCCCTCAAGGCATACTCTTGTTTTTTCATCTTTAAAATCTTCGGCAAGATCATATTTACATGGAATGACCTCTTTTCCGGTCGTATCGACAAAGCCGTATTTGGTTTTAGAATTATTGCCGGTACCCGTTGGATCAATACTTACCATATATAACCCGTTATTTTCCTGTCCGATGTTACTGTATTTTGGTGGTATCAATTCCTTTCCGGTTAAATTGTAGAACCCGTACTTATTATTTATTTTACCGGTAACAAGGCCGCCGGGTGCGAAATCAAGATATTTGAACAGGCAGGGCAGGACTATCTGTTTGCTACCGGACATAAGGCCGTATTGCTTGTAGACATTGCAATTTTCGGGCCCTACCGATATTATCTTTTCGCCGGTTTCTGATTCTGCGTAAACTTCATATTCGCAATTACCGGTCTTTTTGCCTTCTTTATTGATCTTAAAGTATGTATTGTCCTTGTAAACTTTTGCCTCATCGGACGGCTGAACATTATTCCCGTAATATTCATTCTGCTCACAGGAAACAAAACAGCCTGCATAATCAAATATAAAATCAATTACAGTATTCCCCGAAATATCAATATATCCCCATTTCCCGTTTTTCTGTGCCGGGGCGATGTCGTTATAAAACGCTCCTATATTGTCATACGATGGTGGGACGATGATGTTATAAGATATGTCGGCCAATCCCCATTTTCCGTCTTTCGCTATAAAGTAGTGCTCCCAGTCATCCAGTTTGTTTATGCTTTCGTATTCAACCGGTAATATCATGTTGCCAGACATGTCGGAAATTCCGTATTCCCCCTTTTGAGGAGTGCCGTAAATATTGAGTTCGCCGTTATATAATTCACAAAAACCATCCGAACGGAAAGTAATTTTATCGTATTCTCCGGGGATGACCTTTTCCCCTGTTTTATCCAATAACGTGTATTTCCCTTTTGATGGCCAGCCCCAACTGGTAGTACCGGTAAACGCAATGAACATGCCATTATCATAATGAATATAATCATAAGTGAAAGGCAATAACTCTTTACCTGTTATGTCAATAATACTGTATTTCCCCGAAACGGGATTTCCCCTGCCATCGGTCTTTCCAATGTAGACGACCGACAGTCCGTCCTGAAAATCGGTAAGATCATCGTATTTGAACGGAATGACAACCTTGCCCTTTCTGTCGATAAAGCCGTATTTTATCTTATATTTATTGTCGGGGTCTAATCCGGCATTTCCTGCATATATCAAACTTTTATAACTGTCATAAAATCCTATCTTGTCAAATTCAGGGGCAATGATCTCAACGCCGTCGGACCTTAATATCCCATATTTTCCTACAGCAGGATCCCCATAGTCATTGGTTATCCCGACAAAAACCCTGCAATATGGATTATTCGGAAATTCCTCAGTGAATATATGATCGTATTTAGGCTGGGCAATAATATTTCCTTTTTTATCAGCAAGACCCGACTTCCCTTTCATATCCCCGTACGAAGTGTTTCTTCCGGTAAATATCAGCAGTAAACTATCGTTTATTTCTCTGATATTATCATATACCGGAGGAATTAAAATTTTATAATCGTCACTCATCCACCCGTACTTCCCTGCTAACGGATAGTAATTATCGTCCAAAGTCCCGATAAATAAATACGACCCGTCGATATAGTTATATTCAGGTTTTAATAATACAGCACCTTTGATGGAGATCATCCCGAATTTCCCTTTTAAAGGATATCCGGATTCATTTAATTCGCCATTATAAACCTTGTATACACTATCATTATATATCGAAATATTATCGTACAGAATAGGAATGATCTCTTTTCCGTATTTATTGATAATTCCGTATTTGCCCTTTAGTGGATTCCCGTAATTGTCGGTTTCGCCGGCAAAAACTGAATAATATCCGTTATACAGGTCGGTAATATTATCATAAAACTGCTTGGTAATTACTTTACCTTTTTTGTCGGCAAGTCCGTATTTCCCTTTTAAGGGGGTACGGTACTCATCTACCTCACCGATAAATAACCTGTACATATCTTCACTAAAGGACGAAATACTGTTGTATCCGACCGGCAGAACTATCTTTCCTTTTTCATCAGCAAGACCTGACAGGGCTTCGGGGTCGGAAAATGAAGGCTGTCCGTAACTATCCATACCTGTAACAAATATTATCTTTAAACCATTTCCCATTTCATCGCCCGACACAAGTTCTAATTTTTCAAGGGATTTACCATTCCTGTCTATCGAAAAATAATTACCGCTCTTATATACATAAGCAACGTCATTAATAAAGTCGGATGCGAACTGGTATGCCGGTTTAATAAGTACTTTTCCTTCGGCATCGGCATATCCCCATTTCCCCTCCTGTTTTATTCTGAAGACCCCCTGATCAAAATTACCGATCTTTTCATATACCGGAGGTATTAACACCAGGCCCTGCATGTTTATTATTCCGTATGTGCCAACATTAGGATATCCCGAAACAGTGGTGCTTCCGTTAAACGCTTTGATGTAGTCTTCCGATATGAAAGTAAGATAATCGTATTCGCCCGGGATCTCTGATCTTTGCGAGAGGTCATACAACTTCCATTTATTATTTGATTTTACAGGCACTATCCCGTTTCTCACCTCGCCAATTCCTTCGTATTTCAATTCAGATACAGGGGTCCCTTTATTATCAATAAATCCATATTTGCCATCTTTTGAGATTATGGCATATTGATCATTTTGTTTTGAGATATTACTGTATTCCATTTTCAGAATTTCAACTCCTCCCGGACCAACCAGTCCATATTTTTCTGAACTTTTAACAATGAAAATATTTTCAAAAAGCGAAGACAATTCATCATATATAAGCGGAACAACTTCGTTGCCTGCGGTGTCAATAAATCCGTATTTATATGTATAATTATAATCCCAGTTATACTCACCTTCAGGTGGTTTTGTATTAACTGAAACTGTTGCATACCCATCAACAAAATCACTGATAGTGGAATACTCGTTCGTATTTATTTTTTGACCTTCAGAATCATAAATATTCCAATAGCCATTATTTTCGTTTACGGCAAAGCGGTCTTCGCCTATCTCCCTGATCATTGAGTAAATACACGGAAAAATGACTTTCCCGTCTTTATCGCACATTCCATAAAACAACTCAGAAGATTCGTTTGTGACAGTTCCCTTGTCGTCGATTTCGCCTATATAAACGATCTTGTTTTTACCTGAAGCAGAAGGATCTGTTCCGTATTCGGCCTTTCCCGTAACCACACCTTTTGTGTTTATGTAATTATAACTTCCCGGATTATAAACAACGGCACGGTCGTTCTTAAAATTACTTACAAAGGCATTTGTACAACCAAGTATTTCTTTTCCCGAGGAATTTATCAATCCCCATTTCCCGTTCCTTTTGATCTTTGCAAATCCGTTGACAAAATATTCAATATAATTTTCAATTGTATCTACAACAAGTTTACCCGATGCATTGATTAACCACTGTTTCTCATTTTCTATTACCATTATCAGGTTTTTGTTCAGTACCTGAAGCTGGCTGTATTTACATGGAATTATTACAGATCCGGTTTCATTTATCAAACCGTATTTTCTTTGGGTTTCATCGTAGGAAAATTGATAATCTCCTTCGCCTTGTACTACATGCATCACGGTATCCTTCGCAATAACTGTAAATCCACAATTAGAACCGGTGAACTCTGAGTATAAAAAGGGTAAAACGATCTCCCCGCGGTTGCTGACCATTCCATATGAGTATACAGGATAGATCCTCTGATTCGTACCACCCTCACTCCAGTCAACTTCCTCCACATAAACAGTATCTATCTTTGTAAGCAGGCCTACTATAAGCAGATTGTTATAAAAGTATTCATTGATCTCGTTTTTAAAAGGAGTTTCGGAATTTTGTTCAACATTAATTGTAAGTACTTTTTCAGTGATGTTTTTACCGGATGTATTGAAAATATTACTTCCATCGGAATACAGGCTTTCTGAAAGCATACAGACGGGTTTGTTGAAAAAGGGACTGGTCTTTTTATTTACCTGGTTCTTCATCCCGATGTACAACAGTTCTTTTAATAATAATAACTCTTCCCCGGTCTCATAATCATTACGACTTTCGATGAACACTAAAGAAATTCCGTGAACGATTTTTTTCATTGAGAAATTCTTACTGTCGTAATACCATGTTTCGTGAAATACGAGACCTTGAATGCGTCTGAATTCTATATCATTGCAATAAACCTTTGTAAGATAACCACCGTTATATACATCTTCGACCATCATAGTATCACACTTTCTCAGAAGTCCCATCAACTCAACACTGTCAAGCAGGTTGCTGCAGCCTGAATTTTCGAAAACGACCTGATTGCCATTAAGAACCTGTTCATTATACGCATATCTTAAAATATCATTCAATAGTTTAAATCGTTTAGAGGGGTGTATGAAATGATAAAAGGAATTATTATTATAATTTATTTCATTCAGCGATTTCATATTTATCTTTTCTAAATATTTTAAATCCACGTAATAGGATATTTTTCCTATCAGCACATCGTTTTCCGAGAACTCATATGAGACTGATGATGTGTTGTTTTCGATTATCACATTATTTTTGTATTCATTTGTTTTAAAACCGAAGAGTTCTTTTTTCTCGTCGCCCGCACAAAGTCCCATTTGTTTTACAGTTTTGGTGAATGTTCCTGTTTCTCCATTAAAATCCCAGGTCTCAAAAAAGTCAATGGTACTCAGATTGCTTATAACTTCAATATTATTTGAGAAATATTCGCCACCAATAAAATCTGTAAGCATTTTATTTCCTGAATAGATCTTTCCGTTCATAACCGTAACAGTTCCGTTAGGGACATCAAATACATATTCGTTGTTCAATAAATAAGGGTTTTTATCCGAGATTTTATTAAACTCCGCTTCATACCCGTTAAAGGGAAGTTTATAACTGATAAGTCCGGGGGTCTGCTGTATCTTTTGAATAAAGCCCGAGAATATCTTTTGCTTC
>CAZEWB010000149.1:0-2087 GCA_964515655.1 uncultured Bacteroidales bacterium | reverse complement strand
ATAAGTTCACGCTGTATGATATATTTATCAAATTGTTCTGCGCTATAAGAACATTTGCAAATACTGTCAGGATTATTACTGTGACTATTTTCATTTGTTTAAAATTACATTTTATTGAAAGTGTGGACATATTATAATTACCTGCCTGTGAATTTAGCCACAGATTTCGCAGATTTTCACAGATTAATTTCTGTTCAATCTGTGTAATCCGTCGCAAAATACGAAAAGTTACATCCGACAGAATTTTTGAAAGCATGTGCTTATTTAATGTTAATGTATATTTCATAATGCGTCTTTTAAAAAGTTAGTTAAGTTTAAAATAGACTTTACATGTAGAATAAAAATCATAGGTCTTTTTATTACTATTATATCGTTTTACTCCGGTATGAAATGCTATTCCGTTTACTTTTTTCCTTATGGCAAATGACTCTTTATCGAAATACCAGTCCTCGTAAAAGCGGTAACTGTGGATGTTTTCTGGTTTATTATGAAATATTGTATCCGTGTAGTAAAATTCAAATTCGTTAAGCCCGAGGAATGTCGAATTCCATATTGTGTCCATTGAAATATTTGTGCCTTCAATTATCATTTCCCCGTAATCGTTATATATGTATTCACCTGTTTCATCCATCTTATATTTCACAACAGTATCGGTTAATATTTTTGAAACCTCATGCTTATATTTTCCAGGCGAGGGCCAGATAGTGTCATAACCGACGATCACATCTTCTTTTGAAAGTTCTATCATATTCCCATATTCGTCATATTCGTAGTCCCCGTATTCATTCATTTTATATGTAATTGAAGTATTAATTACAGGAGCAACTGTGTACTTTTTTACCTCTCTTAGTTTTGCCGTATCGGCTCCTATTACGGTCTGTGTTGAATACGAAAGGCTGTCGGTGACTTCTTTATAGCTGAGTTGTCTGCCGAAATTTATTTTACCGGCGCCATTGGCAGTATCGGGAACGATTGGGTATGCTTTAATTTTTCCGGATCTGACGTCTGCAAGAAGGTCAATTACAAAACGGTTGCAAAAATCCGGTTCAGGTAACCCGAAGTAATAGTCATAAGTCCAGTGCTCTTCCAAAACAACTTCATTAATGACCCTCACGTCATAAGTCATATCCTTATACAATAATTCAGAGGCATTATCAGATCTTTGTTTTCTGTACACGCTAATACGCCTGAACAGTAGTTCTGGCTCTTCTTCACTATAATTATTTTTATAATAAAAAGCATATGGAATTATTTCATTTATTTTCTTTAAAAAAGAATTATTCCCTTTATCGTAATTCCATGTTTCCGAAAAGCAAAAACCACACAACTGTTTTTTTAAATCAAAATCATAACTCAGATTCAATACTTCCATATCTTCTCCTGTTTCAACATTCCAAACATATGTCGAATCATAATTATAACCCGTCATACCCTGCCTGTTCATGTATGGTCTTTCACCGACATTAATAACAGTGTCGGCTACCGATATATTTTCGGTAGTTAACTCTTCCTTTTGTTTGCCATTACTTATTATTGAATAAACCGAATAATCGGCATCTATAGGTCGGGAATCGTATGAACTTTTGAGGGTGTCGTTTGTGCTAAAGATCATTTCAACATATTTTTCGGCCAGGTAAGCAATTTTAGCAGAATCAAAGAATGTATAGGTCCGGTTTCCGGGGATAATCCGTATATGATCATCAAACTTTTCTCCCATGAATTGAATTCTATATTCAACAATGCCACTTTGCTGAGCCTTGCAATTCAATGAGATTATCGCAATACTGACGAAGAAGACAACGACTTTTGATACCATAATAGAATTATTAATCAGGTTATAAATCAGAAAGCATTTTCAGAAATTTTCTGTTTCAATTAAGAACAAAAATAAACAATTTTTATAATTCGGACTATGTTTTTTACGCCAGAGTTGTTCTTTTGGTCCACTAATTTTCACTAATAAGTCATTCGTGTAATTCGTGGATATGTAATATCCCATTTTACTTTATTTATTCAACCAGTACAAACGCTGCCCAATAATATGGATCATACTTCTTCCGCATCTCCTTCTGTGTTTCGTTGAAGGC
>CAZEWB010000148.1:0-7734 GCA_964515655.1 uncultured Bacteroidales bacterium | reverse complement strand
AAAATATAATAAAGGATATTCTTATATATACCATATTCTTATTTATTTTTGGTGTTTTCGTCTTTGGTTGTAGAAAAGACTGTAACTCTAAGGAATTAAGCGATGTAACTTTCTCTGAACTTGAACATGCAATTATTCCATATAATGGCAATGAAACCCTTGTTTTTAAAAATGTAAATGGCGATACAATATATTTTGTTGGTCAGGGGAAAATCGAACGAATGGATAAAAGATACGAAAACCCAGATGCTGATGAACAGTGTTATGGAGACTTCCGTAATGTCGAATTCATTTCTGTAAAGTACAAATGTGATAATATCGATACGGTTCAATATTTTGAAATTGCTACATGGTTTCAAGATCCTTTTGGTAAATTTCAAAATCTGAAAATTATTTGTTATAATTATCGTAAATCTACCCATACTGAGCAATTAGATTTTTTTAATAGTATGTATGGCTTTCATGATGATACAATTAACAACGGCAGTCTTTATAATGATTATTTCCAAAGTGACCATAGTATCATTTCCGGATATTACGATTTTATTGTGTTTGGAGGTAAAGCATTCAATAATGTTTATGAATTAACAACAAAAGATGGTAATGGTAGCGCACTATATGTCTCTGTCTCGATGGGTATAGTGGCATACAAGGATACATCTGGTGTAGTAATATATTTTGACAAGATAATATAGGTACTAATCTATATTCTTTTGTTATTGAATATTTGTTTTGATAAGTGAGGGACAAAAGAAAATTTATCTCTTTAAAATCTCCCGCAATCGCTCGACTGTGGCGAGTGAAAAGGGGATTTATCTTTTTATGCTGACCATGTTTTATTTTTCCTTACTTTTGAAAAAAACAATACAAAAATGACTGACAATACGAAGTACAAAAGATGGGCACAGGGATGTTTCGGATTCCTCGGCTTTTACGGCGTAACCGCATTTAAAGATGGCGGTGCCTGGCTGGACGCTCTGTGGTTCCTGTGGTTTATCTGGTTTATTTATTTCATTCCAAAGAAAGAGAAGGGAAAGTAATATAAACTCCCCAGCCTCTTTTTCCCATTTACATGTTGGTTTTATTGTTATATTTGGGAAAAATATCCCGAAATGTCTTGTAAGCAGAAAAGAAAAAGAACAGTCATCAAATGATTTATTTATAAATACATTACACAAATGAAAAAAACAGTTTGTTTGTTCCTTATTGGATTTTTACTTTCAGTCACGGCAATATCGCAGGATAAATTACCGGACGTACTGAAAGATGAACTAAACAGAAATATAGAGGCCTTAAAAAATGAAAAGGCAGCCCCATATTATCTGTCGTATCGTGTAAATGATGTTCGAACCTATAGTATAGAAACATCATTCGGACAAATTATTAAATCAGGCTGGTCGCATAGTCGCCGCTTGTGTGTGCAGGTCAGGGTCGGCAATAGTACCATTGATAATACACATCCGATAAAAGGAGAAGACTACGGATGGTTTGATTGGGATAGAGGTGTGGAATTGCCCGTTGACTATGTGCCGGAAGGAATTAATCAGGTGTTGTGGGAAGAAACGGATAAACAGTATCGCAAGTCTGCCGATTTATATGCAAAGGTTTTAGCCAATATTGCGGTGAAAGTAGAAGACGAAGACAAATCTGATGATTTCAGTAAAGAAAAGCCGGTTGTTTATAACGAAGCCCCGTTAAGTGAAGCAAATACTGCTTTGGATATTAAGTTGTGGGAAGAAAAACTTAAAAGCTATTCAGTAATATTCCTTCAGAATAAAGATGTAATTGAAGGTGCAGCTAATTTCACTTTTATTATTGAAAGAAAATACTTTGTATCTAATGATGGCAGCAATATTACAGAAAACAGGGTTGCCTGCAGGGTAATGGTTAATGGCAAAACCCAGGCTGATGACGGAATGGATCTGCCATTATATAACAGTTATTTTGGCCTTTATCCTGCTGATTTGCCATCTGATGAAATTATTGTGAATGAAACCAAAAAATTAAGTGAAACTCTTACAAAATTAAGGTCAGCTCCGGTTGTTGATTCATATACCGGTCCGGCTTTATTGTCTGCAGCATCGGCAGGGGTTTTCTTTCATGAGATTTTCGGACATCGCATCGAAGGACAACGCATGAAAGACGAAAGTGATGCTCAGACATTCAAGAAAAAAGTTGGCGAGAAAGTGTTGAATGAAAACTTATCAATAATTTTTGATCCGGGCATTTCCAAATATAAAAATTTCTTTTTGAACGGAGCATATAAATACGATGATCAGGGTCAGCTAGGAAAAAGATTGGTGATAGTAGAGAATGGAATTTTACGGACCTTTTTAATGTCAAGAACTCCTATAGAAGGATACGGTAATTCAAATGGTCATGGACGCGCACAGGCAGGCATGCAGGCTGCAAGTCGTCAATCGAATATGTTTGTTGAATCAAAAAAACCTTTAACGCAGGAACAATTAAGACAAGCGCTGATCGACGAAGCGAAAAAGCAAGGGAAAGAATATGGATACTTATTTGTAAGTACGGTAGGGGGCTTTACAACTACAGGACGGTATATGCCTAATGCATTTAATGTAACCCCTACGGAAGTTTATAGAATATATACCGATGGCAGAGCTGATGAATTGGTTCGTGGTGTTAATCTGGTCGGGACGCCATTATCTATCTTTTCAAATATTGAAGCCGCAGGTGATGACTATGGTATTTTTACAGGATTTTGCGGAGCAGAATCGGGTTCAGTTCCGGTATCTTCCGTTTGCCCGACCCTGTTTGTAAAACAAATAGAAACTCAACGTAAGTCAAAAAATCAAACCAAGTTGCCAATTTTACCAAGACCATAATTTTAACTTAAATAAAGACAATTATATGAACAAGATAACATCATATTTAATAGTTGTAATGTTTTTCTTTACAACAATTCTGGTAATGGCACAAAGCAATCCATTTATGGATGCCATTAAACAGGAAATACAAAGAGGGATGGATAGTTTGAAAATTGAGAAAATGCTTTCTCCTGTTTTTATCAGCTACAGTATATCCGATGCAAGATCTTTACAAATAGAGTCGATCCTGGGAGGTATCGTTAAATCGGAAGAACGTCCGATAAGATTATTCGAGAATCGTGTATTGGTAGGCGAAAACGGAAAGACAAACGAAAATTATCTCGATGAAAACAATATGTGGTCGTGGAATCGTATCAGCAACGAAATTCCTTTTTCAAATAATATAAATGATATCCGCAGAGCGTTATGGCTTCTTACAGATAATAATTACAAAGATGCGATCACAAATTACGAAGCTAAAATTTCTGCATTAAGCCAACAGAGTCTTACGGATGAAGAAAAACTATTACTCGATTTTTGTGCAGTCACAAAAACGGTAAACGTTGTCCCATATAAGAGTTTTCAGATCAGTAAAACTCAAATGGAAAACCTTGCCCGAAATCTTTCATCTATTTTTAAGAAATACCCGATCATACAGAAATCCGGTGTAAATATTTTTGCATTCGATGGGCATGTATTCTTTGCTAACAGCGAAGGTACATCTGTTCAATATCCGTTACAAATTACATCAGTTAAGGTGGTTGCAACAACACAAGCGCCAAGTGGCGAGGTTTTAAATGACCATGTTTTGTGGTTTACTAATAATATTTCACAATTACCTGATGAAAAAACCATGATCGCAGAAATTGAGAAAATGGCAAAGAACTTATCAGACATGACTCAGAAAGCTGCAATTGCCGAGCCATACAGCGGCCCTGTGTTATTCGAAGGCCAGGCTGCCGCTGAGGTTTTTGTACAAAAGTTTTTTACTGAAGTTAACGGTTTAATAACAGTAAGAAAACCTGTCATAGGAAGTGAACAGATAATAAGCATGGCCCCGGACAAGGTTAAAGAGAACACGCTTGAAGCAATGATGAATAAAAAAATTATTTCCAGGGATATTACTATAGAGGCGATTCCTACACTTACTACTTTTCAAAACACAGCCTTAATTGGTAGTTTTATAGTAGATGCGGAAGGAGTTAATGCTCCGGATAAACTAGTATTAGTTGAAAATGGAGTGCTTAAAAACTTACTTTGCAGCAGAACGCCCAGCTTAAAAATAAAACAAACCAATGGTCATGCCCGTGCAGCATTAAGTAACGGCGGAGTGAAAACTGTTACCGGTCCCGGCGTGATAAAAATGACTAATAACAACCCCTTAACATCTGTTGGCAGGGATAAACTGAAAGAAATGCTTCTGGCAGCTGCTAAAGAAGAAGATCTGGAGTATGCCTATATTGTGAGGAAGGTTGTTTCTGATGCTGCAGGCATCATTAACGAAAACAACATGAACTACTTTGGTGGGCCTAAACCCCCAAGAGATCTCTCAAAGACAATACAGGTTTATAGGGTTAAAGTATCTGACGGGAGTGAAGAGTTAGTGAGTTTTGCGGAAGTTCAGGGACTTAGCACAAAATCATTTAAACGTTTACTGGCAACCTCATCGGAAATGCAGGTTTATAATACAATGATAATGCCCGTTAATATTGACCTTAACGATTGGGAATATAAATTAACCGGTATGTCGGCAAGTTTTATTCTGCCCGAAGGTCTTTTATTTCAGGAATTGGATATTGTGAAAGAAAAGCAAGGTGTAATTAAGAATATCCCGGTTGTCAGCAACCCGCTCAACACAAAAAAGTAAATTACACATTGAAAATAATGAACGTAATATTTCTTTTTGCACTATTAAGTGCCTTTTCCTGCAATGCTCCGCAGAGTTCAAAAACAGATCCGGGAAATGATCAGCCGCAGGAAACACCGGAATGCAGCAATCTGTATCCGTTCCAGAATCATTATATAAACCTGGATGAGAACAATGCAGTTCTGATTGACGGGATCCCGTCAACAGATTTCAAAACCTGCTCAAAGTTCGCACACCGCTTTGCAAACCCTGTTTCTGATTCCGTCTCACTGAACAATAAATACTACATTATAGAAAAGAACAAAGAGAAAGGAATTTATGTAATGAATATCCTTCAGGGAAATAAAAAGGTAAGTGTGGTTCAGCTTCCTGTCACAAGGCCATTGCTCGAAGTTCATGAATATTACATCAACCTTCTTCCATACAAAAACAGTGTGATAATGTTCATGGAGGACATGTATACAACTCATTTTATGATCTGCAAATACGACCCGGACGGGAAGGAACTTATGCGTAAAGAAATTGAACACACTTTTGCCACTCACCCGGAACCGAAAACAAACTATTACCACAAGTATCTTTATTTTTACGGTCTTACTGCTTCGCAAATGATATTTTCCTCGCATATAGCATTTGCCGAAAAGTCCAAAACAATTGTCATGTCTATGGATGATTTTTCTGTTACCGAATACGACAAGACCGCTAACGGAATTATTTTAGACGAAAATGAAAATAACCTTATAGGTTTCGTCACGCAGACTGAAGATCATTTCACTGTTCAGATGACCGACAGTAGTAAATACGAATTTGATATCAAGTACGGCGATCCGGCCTGCGACTTTATATTAAAGGACAGCCTGCTTTATATTGCCAATTATCATCCCATAGCAACCGGTTCCAGCCTCCATTGTTTCGACCTCCGCACAGGCAAAATGAAATGGACGGCAGATGTAAAGCAGATAAATGCTTCGCATTCCGAATACATGAACAAGGTAACTTTAAGCATGTACAAAAACAAGGTCATAATGGAAGGCGACGAAGCCTCCGGCGACTATGTGCAGATATTCGATGCCGGGACCGGCAAAAGGCTGGCCTGCTTCGGGGATTTTATAGGGAATTAGCTCCCGGATTATGCACGGCATTTTGTATTTTGCAGGGGTTCAAAATTTTGTACCCCTACAAGAATTTATTCAAAATGCCGTGCAAAACATGCCCGACCTTCCATCGTCACCCGGAGGGGGACATGGAAGCGTCGGAGTGGTAAACGAAGTCCACGTCAACGATTCCATGTCCACCTTTTGTACTCCTTCGCCTATACAGGCTTCGGCGAAAACAGTCGGACGAAAGAATGTTGACCATAACGTATTTTTTCTTACTTTTGAAAAAAAACAACACAACAATGACTGACAATACAAAGTACAAAAGATGGGCACGGGGATGTTTCGGATTCCTTGGATTTTACGGCGTAACCGCTTTTAAAGAAGGCGGTACCTGGCTTGATGCAATGTGGTTCCTGTGGTTTATATGGTTCATTTATTTTATTCCAAAGAAAGAGAAGGAAAAGTAAGAAAGATTCAAATCCTTTCTTTCATGACATTTAGGTTTTATATATTTAGGCCATGATAAATCTATATTATAACAGGGTATAAATGAAACAGCAAATAATTCTTTTAATATTTCTTTTTCCATTATTCTGTTTTTCGCAGACAGCGAAAATAACTGAATATAAGAAACAGGGAGATGGTTCCCCGAATGATTCTGTAAAAATCATTTACCCGGTCATTTCTACCGGAAATACTTCTGCTGACAATCTGATCAGTTCCTGTGTTATTGATTCATTGACACAGTCAGATGCTTCGTTAAGGAACAAACCTTTAGATGTTCTTTTCACTTCCTTAATTAAGGATGGAATGACAGATCTGAATTATAACGTAACTTTCAACTAATTGCACCAGATGCGAAGCTTGTTGTACTGAGACTTCCTGGTATTTTAATTTTGACATGAAATATGGAATAAGATTACCGATCGACAGTATCGTTTATAAAGAGAATTTGCCTGCCTTTGTTAAAACAGCCGTTCTTGACAGGTTCTACTTGCTTGAGGATTACAAAGCATTTTTAAAGGTACAATTGGATAAGGAGCGGATAACAGTTGAAGACTATAACATGGCAATTTATACGATAAATAATTCGCCCGACCCGTTAAATATTACTGACTTTGTTGTCACCATTGAATATATTGAAGTTATTGTCCCATGCGTCTTTCCGCATTCCATTTCGGACCTTGAACCCGATTGTATTATAAAATATGAATGGAACAGCTTTGGTAAAAACCTGAATGAAGGATTTAAGGAAAAACTGAAAAACTAGGGACCGCTACCACAGGGACAGTCTCAAAACCCCTCAAAACAAACTCCTTGTCATTCTGAGCAGAGCGAAGAATCTGTAAATGCATTGCTTTAGATCCTTCGCTGCGCTCAGGATGACAAAAAAAACGGGATTATAAAAAGTAGGGTTTTCCCCGCAGTCGCCTGGCTGTGTCAAGTAACAAGGGGTCGATCCGCTTAAAACTGAAAATAAATGAACGGCTGGCATATTATTTCTGAAATTGTTAATAATTTTTCTTTGTCATTAAAAAATTGTTTAATAAATTTGGACAATAAATGTCAAGTCAAATATTTGCAAATTGAAAAGTATAGGCGAAATAATAAGAAAATCAAGAGAGGAAAGGTCTCTGCTATTAAGACAAGTTGCTGCGGAAATAGAAATAGATCAGGCTCTACTTAGTAAAATTGAACGAAACGAACGAATGCCTACCAAAGAGCAGGTTAAACGTTTTGCGAAGTTTTTCGGTAAAAATGAAAACGAATTACTTATAGCTTTTTTAAGCGATAAATTAGTTTATGAAGTTCAGGACGAAGAACTGGCTTTAAAGGCAATACAAGTAGCAGAAAAGAAAATCAATTACATTATCAGAAACAAAAATGACAAAGAATAGGGACATATTACCAATGGATAACGAGATTCCAAGTCATT
>CAZEWB010000147.1:0-7757 GCA_964515655.1 uncultured Bacteroidales bacterium | reverse complement strand
TGTGTTGGGTGTGTTTGGTTTTGTTGGGGGCATTGTCATTCATTGTGTGAAAGTAAAAGACTGCTTTAACAGGTGGCCTTACAGAATGACAAGGGTGTTTACTTCTGCCTGAAATAGACCGTTATAGGAACGCCGGAAAAGTTCCATTTTTCGCGGATCTTGTTCTCGATGTATCTTCTATATGGATCGCGTATATACTGGGGAAGGTTACAGAATAAAACAAATGACGGGTATGGAGTTGGCAACTGCGTTGCGTATTTTATTTTGATGAGTTTGCCTTTGTATGCGGGCGGCTGGTAGTGATTAAATATCTGAATGATATATTCCGTAAGTTCGTTTGTTTTTATCCGTCTCGTCCTGTTCTTATAAACTTCGATGGCAGTCTCCATCACTTTAAAGATGCGTTGTTTTGTGAGGGCCGAAGTAAAGACAACGGGGATATCGCTGAACGGTGCGGTTTTATTCAGAATGTCAGATGTGTACTCCCTTACGCTGATGTTATCTTTTTCGATCAGGTCCCATTTATTTACACAGATGACAATTCCTTTATTATTATGAGTGATCACCCTGAAAATGTTCATGTCCTGCGACTCCCAGCCCCGTTCTGCGTCAAGTATCAGGATGCAAACGTCAGAACTTTCGATGGCTCTTACCGACCTCATAACACTGTAGAATTCTATATCCTCCTCCACTTTTGCTTTGCGCCGCAACCCGGCTGTATCGACCATGTAAAAGTCCATTCCGTATTTATTATAGCGGGTATAGATCGAATCCCGCGTCGTGCCCGGAACGGGAGTAACGATAAGTTTGTCCACACCCAGCAAGGCATTCAGCAACGAAGATTTTCCGACATTGGGACGTCCCGCAACAGTTATTTTCGGCAGATCTTCGGGCAGGTAATCCTCTTTTTTCTGAGGCAGAGCTTTTACGATGGCATCCAGCAATTCGCCGGAACCGCTGCCTGTCATTCCCGCAATGGGATACAAATCGCCAAGTCCGAGTGAATAAAACTCATGAATGTCGCTCATTATTTTTGGCGTATCAACTTTATTTACCGTGAGGAAAACGGGCTTTTTCGATTTCCGCAGAAGTTTTGCGACTGACTCATCAAGGTCGGTTATGCCGGTCTGAACATCAACAAGAAAAACGACAACGTCAGATTCTTCTACTGCCAGTATTACCTGTTTGCGGATCTCTTCCTCAAAAATATCGTCGGAGTTCACCACGTAACCGCCGGTATCGATTATTGAAAACGGAATGCCGTTCCACTCGCTTTTTCCATAATTGCGGTCGCGTGTAACGCCCGCCATCTCATCCACTATGGCCTGACGCTCGCCGACAAGGCGGTTGAAAAGAGTGCTTTTCCCTACATTCGGACGACCTACTATTGCTACTATTCCACTCATAGACACGAATTATTTATTTCAAAAATAAATTGTTGCTGGTTTCTGGTTACTTGTTTCTGGTTAACTTTTCTGCCGGTCAGTGACGAGTAACCAGCAACCAGGAGCCAGCAACCAGAAGTCTGTAGTACATTTTTTTTTGATTCTAATGGCATCTCTATTCGTAATAATTCGTGACTACTAATACCCAAACCGTTTCATTTGTGTGGGGTCGCTTCTCCAGTTCTCAGACACCTTTACATTGATCTCGAGATAAACTTTTTTCCCCAGAAATACTTCTATCTGCTTCCGCGATGTTATCCCCAGACGTTTTATTGCTTTGCCACCTTCACCAATGATAATGCTTTTCTGGCTTTCGCGTCCTACATAAACCGTGGTTTGAATAACCGTGACATTGTCCTTTTCGGTGAACTCGTCCACCTGAACTTCGCAGCAATAGGGCACTTCCTGTTTAAACTGAATGAACAGGCATTCGCGTATGATCTCCGAAACGAAAAAACGGAGATTGCGGTCCGAAAGTTCATCGTCGGGAAAAAATGCTTCGTGTTCGGGAAGGCCGGAGACTATTTCAGCAAGAACAGATTTTACATTGAAGTCCTTAAGTGCGCTCACCGGGATATGGATCGCGTTGGGAAGGACGGTTTTCCAGATATCAAGATTTTCTATAACTTCTTCCTGAGTCAATAAGTCTATCTTATTAAGAACATTTAGAACAGGCTTTTTTGTAGTTGAAAGTTTTTCGGGGAAATAAGCTTTCTTAGGGTCCATCGCGGCATCGTTGACAAGTACGAAAATATCAGCATCGCTCAAAGCCTGCTGTATATACTCGTTCATCGCTTCGTGTAATTTGTATCCGGGTTTTTCGATAATGCCGGGAGTGTCGCTGAAAACTATCTGGTACTCATCAGTACTCATTATTGCACGCAGGCGGTGGCGGGTGGTCTGGGCTTTGGGAGTGACAATTGAAAGTTTTGTTCCCATAAGAGCGTTCAGCAGAGTTGACTTGCCCACGTTGGGTAAACCTATAATGCTTACAAATCCTGCTTTAAATTCATTCATGCTGTAAAGTCAACTGAGTATTATTTTTAATAATCCTTTTAAAAAAACTACTTTGTCATTCTGAGCGATAGCGAAGAATCTGACATAGGGAACAAATCCTTCATTTCATTCAGGATGACAAACCGGAGGGAGTCAGGACGGGGTCTTCTTTTGTTGTCCTACCAAGATTCGAACTTAGACCGTCTGAACCAAAATCAGGAGTGCTACCATTACACCATAGGACAATTACGGGGTGCAAAAGTAGTATAAATGTTTCATATAAAAAAGAGGGGGAGGCTTCGCGATATTCACTTCGTGATATACAATTGATATTCGCTTCGCTGAAATATATATTAGGTTGCTTACGCTATAGGTGACGGAAGACCGGAGACGGAAGTCGGGCATGGACAATTGTCAGTCTGTAATGGGCAATTGACAGTCTGCAGTTGGCAGTCGCCAGTCTGCAATTGGCAGTCGGCAATGCCCACCGCCCATGCCCAACTCCACTTCCGGCTTCGCGCTTCCGTCTTCCGACACATTTAATACCTGTTTACTTTTTAAAAAATCTGAAGAAAGAGTATTCTTCGGTAGAATTACAGCATAAGATAAATGATCTGCGCTGATGATGCTTATCAGGCCATGATTGCAATTGAATTTGAAACGGGCATCAAAACAATGGATAAAGATTTTACCGGAATTTCAAAATTAGTCCCTATAGAAATATTATAATCGCCTGCCTTTATAGTAGAATATACACTCTAGACTAAGAGAACTTTGGGCAAAACGAAAAGGGCAACCAATGTGATCGCCCTTTCATAATATCTTATATGTATTGACTAGTTAAGAACCAGTTTTGATTTGGTTGTATCGGCGTATGCTTCGGTGACAAGGTCGTTGAGTGTTCTAGACTTCTTTGAAAGAACGAATTTGCATTTCGAAAATTTCGAAATAGGCCAGCCGCCCCACAGGACATATTCGCCATTGGAATCCTTCATGTTGTATTTTGCCCATGTCTGACTATCGAATTCCCACGTCATTACATCATTTGCTTCATTAAATTCCACTTTTACATCAAGGAATTTATGGTAAACAACTGTTTTAAGCCATTCGGCCTGTATGTTGAAAATGTTAAGGATCTCGACAAGGGTGCTTGATCCGCCTATACCTTCGAGTTTCATTTCGAGAGCAAAACGGTCAACAACACCATCGGCAACAAAGTATTCGCCCCCGTTGAAACTCAGATTTGCATAATTGAAGATCTGGTCAACGATAGAAGATATTTCTGTCCATTTTGAATCACCGTAAACAATATACGTTGTCATAGGTCCGCTGGCAGATACGACGGTATTGTCGCTCCACAGCCAGAAAGCGGTGATAGGGATAAGCGGGTTCTGGAATTTATCCATGATATCGTTACCTGCCGAATCGTATGCAGCAGTTACGAGCCACACGCCCTCCATTCTTGTTTTGGTTGGAGTGGGAGCATCCTTTTCGCATGAAAGGACAGAAACAGCGATAACTGCAATAATGAAAAAACGTAATGTAAATTTTAGAGTTTTCATACAATCAATTTTTTACAAAAATAATAATATTTCATAAATTAAGACTGCATATATATAAAAAACGTTGCTTGGTTTTCATAATTATTTATACCACAAGTTGATATAGTGATTATGTTTTTTTAAGTCTTAATTATTGAGGGGCTTTCATAAAAAAATCTGTATTTTCGTGCCTCTTAATTTAAAATGAATGAAGTATAAACTGTGGAATAATGTAACCGGCTGGGCTGCTTTTTTAGTGTCGGCTGTTGTTTTCCTGATGACAATTGAGCCTACGGCAAGTTTCTGGGACTGTGGTGAATTCATAGCAACCGCTTTTAAACTCGAAGTAGGCCATCCTCCCGGAGCGCCTCTTTTTATGATAATGGGACGTGTAGCATCTCTGTTTGCCGGAGATAACATCGAAATGGTACCTGTAATGATAAATTCCATGTCGGCGCTTGCAAGTGCGTTCACAATACTCTTTCTTTTCTGGACGATCACACACTTTGCAAAAAAGATGGTCGCCCCTGACGGAGAGATCACTCTTCCGCGGTTGATTGCTATCATGGGCAGTGGCCTTGTGGGTTCACTTGCATATACTTTTTCAGACACTTTCTGGTTTTCGGCTGTTGAGGCTGAAGTTTACGCCTCGTCTTCGTTTTTCACCGCAATAGTTTTCTGGGCCATCTGCAAATGGGAAAATGTTGCCGACGAACCGCATTCCAACCGCTGGATCATTTTTATCGCATACCTTACCGGGTTGTCTATCGGTGTTCACCTGTTGAACCTTCTTGCCATACCGGCCATTGTTTTCGTTTATTATTTCCGCAAATACAAACCAAGCCGCAAGGGAGTTATCTGGTCAGCGATCATTTCACTGATACTTCTCGGAACTATTATGTACATAATTATCCCGGGCGTTGTTTCAGTTGCTGCCAAGTTCGAACTCTTCTTCGTCAACTCTCTTGGCTTTTCATTCAAAACAGGAATAATAGTATACGGCATTCTTGCTTTAGGCGGTATTCTTTTCGGACTCTGGTATTCGCATAAAAAAGCCAAAGTCATATTAAATACCGTCCTGCTTGGGCTGACGGTGATCATTATCGGATACAGTTCCTTTGTAATGATAGTTGTCCGCTCGCTCGCAAATCCTCCCATGGACGAGAACAATCCCGAGAATGTCTTTTCACTTCTTTCGTACCTTAACCGCGAGCAATACGGCGACAGGCCGCTGGTATACGGTCAGTACTATAATGCTCCTCTTGACCCCAAGGAACCTGTCACCGAAGGCGGCGGCATTTATATTCAGGTAAAGGAAAAAGTTAAAAAAGACGGAAAAGAAACAGATAAAGATCACTATAAAGAGGTCGACAGGAAAGAAGATTATAACTACGACAGTCGTTTCTGCTCGGTATTTCCCCGGATGTGGAGTCCGGAGGCGGCTCACATAAGAGCATATAAAGAATGGGGGAAAATAAAAGGAACGCCGATAAATGCCGTAAATAACGAAGGTGAGGTTGAGAAGATCTACAAGCCTACCTTTTTTGAAAACCTCCGCTTTTTCTTTTCTTATCAGGTGGGGCACATGTATCTCAGGTATTTCATGTGGAACTTTGCAGGCAGGCAGAACGATATCCAGGGTCACGGGAACATCCTTCACGGCAACTGGCTGTCGGGTGTTGATTTTATTGACGAAGCTCGCCTGGGTCCTCAGGACAATCTGCCATACGACCTTCAGAATAATAAAGCAAGGAACAAACTTTATTTTCTGCCGCTTATACTTGGCCTTATTGGTATGTTCTTTCAGCTGAACCGCGAAAAGAAAGGCTTCTGGACAGTAATGCTTTTATTTGTTCTGACGGGGTTCGCCATTGTGGTCTACCTTAATCAGTACCCCTATCAGCCCCGTGAACGGGACTACGCTTACGCCGGGTCATTCTATGCTTTTACAATATGGATCGGCTTTGGTGTTGCCGCAATTTATACCTGGCTCTCGAAATACAAAATAAACAAAACCGCCCTTGCCACTTTTGTTACTGCTGTGACTTTCTTAGCCGTTCCATACCTCCTTGCAAACGAGAACTGGGACGATCACGACCGTTCGAACCGCTACACATCAACCGACTTTGCCAAAAACTACCTTAACTCGTGCGATAAGAACGCAATCATTTTCACAAATGGCGACAACGACACATTCCCCTTGTGGTACGCGCAGGAAGTGGAAGGTGTGCGTACAGATATCCGCGTTGTGAACCTCAGCCTCTTTAATACCGACTGGTACATAGACCAGATGAAGAGAAAAGCGTACGATTCGGATCCCATACCCAATTCGTTCACACAGGAACAATACGTTCAGGGAACAAGAGACTATTTGCCCGTGGTCGAAAAGATCAAGTCGGCTGTTGATCTCTCCAAGATAATGGAATTCGTAAGGAGCGAGCACCCCGACTCAAAAATCGAACGCCCGGGAAATAAGACTCTTTATATAATCCCTACCCGCAATTTTATTCTTCCTGTCGACAAGAACCTGATACTTTCAAACAATACTGTTTCTGCAAAAGACAGTTCTTTGGTGCTTGATAAAATTGAGTTTAAGATCGACAAGAATTATGTCCTTAAGGCTGAACTTATGGTTTTAGACATCCTTGCACAGAACAAGTGGAAACGACCTATTTACTTTGCAATAACAGTTGGTTCCGACAGTTATCTGAACCTCGAAGAATACTTCCGTCTCGACGGGCTTGCATATAAACTTGTTCCGGTAAAGACCCCGCAGAAAGACGGGCAGATCGGCGGAATTGACAGCGAAGTGTTATACGACCGCCTGATGAACAAGTTTGTCTGGGGCAACCTTAACGACGAGAGAGTTTACCTTGACGAGAACAATCTGCGTATGGCAATGAACTTCCGCAATAACTTTGCACGCCTTGCAAATAAACTTCTCGACGAAGGCAAACGCGACTCTGCTGTAAAAGTTCTTGACCGCTGCCTCGAAATGATGCCCAACAAGACCGTTCCTTATAACTATTTTGTTCTTGGCATTGCCGAAGCATATTACCGCGCGGGTGAACAGGGAAAGGCCACTGAGATAATGAAAGAAATGTACGACATTACCAAGCGCGAGCTGGAATATTACCTTTCGCTTAAACCGGATTTTGCAAAATTCGTCGAAAACGAAGCGCGCCGGTCGATGGCTGTATTCCAGGAAATGCTGCGTATAGCAAGAAACTTCCGCCCCGAAGGTAATCAGCTGGCGACTCCCGACACTTCTACTGATAAAACGTTACTGCCGGCCGACACCAGTCTGTATCAGCAAATGGAAACCGACTTTAAATCCTACTTCGAGCGATACGGCACTATGTTCGAAATATAATCAGTAACCGCCTCGCATCCGGATTTATCACACTGATATTCCCGGATGCGCTGACGCATTTTTCCAGAAAATTCCGGAAAATATACCTTACTTTTGACGATGGGCCGGACCCTGTTGTTACTCCTGCAATACTTGATATTCTTGAAAAAAAAGGAGTACCGGCAACTTTTTTCTGCCTTGGCGAAAAAGCAGAGACGAACAAAGAACTGCTCAGGCTTGTCGCTGAAAGAGGTCACGCTATAGGCGCTCACGGATACAGACATCTGAGCGCATGGAAAACCGACAGGAATGTTTATCTGGAAAATATTTACAAAACCAGGAATATCATCCCCGGCAAACTTTTCCGGCCTCCTTATGGAAAAATGAGCAGAAAACTCTACCATACGATTAACGGCGAGTATA
>CAZEWB010000146.1:5581-7757 GCA_964515655.1 uncultured Bacteroidales bacterium | reverse complement strand
AATGTTCACCGATCCTTCGAACATAAGGTGCTCGAATAAATGTGCGAAACCCGTTGTAGAAGAGTTCCGTCAACGTTACCTTAACCAGCCTTATGGCGACGTAATGCATATTCTGAGGCCGCTCATTTATAAAAAGCATCATTACAGATGGCCAACAGTAGGAATTGAGCCTTCGCATATCGAGAACGCTACACTGAAAGATGTAAGGGACTTTTTCTTTTCGTGGTATGCACCCAACAACGCTATCCTCACTGTTACGGGTAATGTAAAGACAAAGGAAATAGAGAGACTGGCAAAAAAATGGTTCGGCCCTATCGAAAAGAGAAGCGTCAGAAAACAGAATATCCCCGCTGAACCCGAACAGAAAAAGTATATTAAGAAGGTTGTTAAAAAGGATGTACCCTATGACGCACTGTTCATGGCTTTTAAAATGCCCGGACGCCTTCACCCTGATTTCCATGCCTGCGACCTCCTTTCTGATATTCTTGGCAGCGGCCGTTCTTCGAGGTTATGGAAAAAACTTGCTGTTAAAAAGCCCTGGTTCTCTGATATAAGTTCATATATCAGCGGCAGCGATGATACCGGTTTCATTTTAATTGAAGGTTACCTTAACGAGAACATCCGTATAGATGATGCTGAAAAGGAAGTCTGGAAGATCATAGAAGAACTTCATACCGGCAGTATCTCAGAAAGAGAAACAGGAAAAGTAGTGAACAAAGCCGAAGCAACCACGTTGTTCCATACAATGGGTGTGGCACAGATTGCGCTCACCCTGGCAATCTACGAATCACTCGGCGATGCAACACTTATAAATAAGGAGCACCTGAATTTCAGGGCCGTTACTGATAAAAAACTGGTTGATGTAGCCCGGAAATATCTCACAAAACAAAATGCCTGTGTTTTACATTATCTTAAAAAGTAATTACGATGAACAGAAAGCAAACGCCCGAACAGATACCTTTTAAACCTGAGATACCGGCCAACCCTCGTTCTGTTTCAGTTTTACCCGGTGTTCCATTGTTCATTTTTCCTGATGAGACCACGGATATATTTTACTTCGGTATATACACAAAGGCAGGGCACAGATCCGTTCTTCATCCTCTTATCCCTTATCTCACAGGTGCAATGCTGAGCGAAGGAACGGCAAACTATAATTCATCCGAACTTGCAGAAACCATAGATTACTACGGAGCCTTTTTTCAGCAGGAAACCGGAAGGGATACCGCATCAATTCACATGTACGTTCCCGCCCGTCATGCAACACCGGTAATTGACCTTGCTTTCGAGATATTCACATCTCCAACTTTTCCCAAAAACCTCATGCAGCTTCAGATCAGGCAGAGAAAACAGCAGTATATCATTGACCGGAAAAAAGTAAAGGTTCTTGCCGCTGAAGCTTTCTTCAGAAACCTGTTCGGAGACGATCACCCATACGGGCTCAGTATCAAATCCGAAGACTTTAAAGGGATAAGCAAAGAACAGCTGGTTGATTTTCATGATCGTTTCTATACTGTTAAAAACTCCTATTTTATTGCCGCAGGAAATGTAAGCAAAGGTAATATCGATATGATAAGGGATATCTTCGGATTCAATACCACCGAAGGCAGGAAAACTCCTGACGAAAAATACAGGCTTAAGGAGATGAAGGAAAAGAACGTTTATGTTAAGGTCGAAAATGCCGTGCAGTCAGCCATCCGCATAGGGTTTCCGACAATCAATAAAACTCATAAGGACTACCCGTTATTCCAGTTGCTTACAACGATACTTGGAGGATACTTCGGCTCTCGTCTTATGCGTAATATCAGGGAGGAAAAGGGATACACTTATGGTATCGGAGCCGGCCTTGTCTCCTATCTCCACAGCGGTTATTTTTCAATTTCTTCGGAAGTAGGATCGGATGTCTGCAATGCTGCAATAAACGAAGTTTATAAGGAGATCGACATCCTCAAAAAGAAAAAGATAGGCGAACAGGAACTCACAATGGTTAAAAACTACCTGTCGGGCGAATTCATCCGTATGTTCGATAGTTTTTCGCAGACAGCGCCGACATGGCGTGCTGCATATGACTTTGGCATGGACTTCTCGTTCTTTAAACACTACCACAGTACCATCATGAATGCAACGCCAACGCAATTATACGATATTGCCAACCCAACAACCAAACACACCCAACACA
>CAZEWB010000146.1:0-5571 GCA_964515655.1 uncultured Bacteroidales bacterium | reverse complement strand
ACCGTTATTTTATCAGAGAGAACTTTCACGAAATAGTTGCCGGAAAAAGGTAATGTTAACACGATGCTTATTCATATCATTTTTTCTTTTCTCTTTCATTCCGGTGAAAGCTCAGGACTACTGGCCTCCCGATACCCCATTGCTTGATTCGGTAAGTGTTTATAATGACACTCTGGGTTATGCCATAGTTACATGGTTCCCTTGCGATTCGGCCGACGTTGAAGGTTATATCATTTACCGCAATGTCAACACTGTCTGGGCCACCGCAGATACAGTACTGGCGCCCGCAACATCATATATTGACTCAAATGCGCAGGCTCACTACCATCCTGAACTCTACCGCATCGCTGCTTATGATGAAGCAGGAAACCTGAGCCTTATGACTCTGGAGGATGATTATCAAAATACTATCTATGTTTTTCCATATCAGGAGTACGAAAACTGTCAACCCATGGTACGCCTGCACTGGAACAGGTATCTGAACTGGCCGGAAGGATTAAGGGAATACCAGATATGGTGTTCTGTGAATTATGCGCCTTACACACTACTTACAACGATCTATACGGGCGAAAACGAATATAAGCACTTTAATATTAATGACACAACCTCTTACTGCTATTACATTAAAGCCGTCAGCAACAGTGGCAAAACTTCAACATCAAATAAGACCTGCATTTATATCGATTATGCAAATATTCCCGCATATGTCAATATTGATTATGTTACCGTAAACAGTTCCGGAAGCCTCGATATTTCATGCAGTTT
This sequence comes from uncultured Bacteroidales bacterium, assembly GCA_964515655.1. Lineage (GTDB taxonomy): Bacteria > Bacteroidota > Bacteroidia > Bacteroidales > GWA2-32-17. Next base: position 4,806 of record CAZEWB010000146.1, on the reverse strand, counting down.
AGACAATACAGCCCAGGTGCGGAATCTCAGACTTGAAAGGGCAAATTCCGGATCAGGGAACTTCAGCACAGTAACTACCGTAAACAATTTTACTCAAAGCAGCTGGCTCTATACTGAAAATCCTGGTATAAATACAGAATGGACATACCGGGTACTTGCAATAGATGCATGCGGAAACACCCTTCTCGAAAGTAATGAGGCGACAAATATTGTAGTATATGGTTATGCCGACAGAGAACTGAATCACTTTCTGACCTGGAATAACTACAGGTATTTCACCGGAGATGTTGATCGTTATGATCTTTACAGATCCGTTGATGATGCTCCTTCTGAATTAATTACCACACTCACCGACACGTCATACACCGACAATGTTGCCGCTTTTGCAAACAGCATGTCATACGGAAAGTTCAGTTATTATGTCATTGCAAGGGAAAGCAATGTTTTTCCGGGGAAGGGATACTCAAGCGTATCTTCAACCAAGGATCTTTACCAGTTTTCAAGGGTCTTTATTCCCAATACATTTTCACCAAATTCCGACACATTGAATCCGGTCTTTAAACCTTTCGTTTCATTTATCTTAAAAGACGGGTACTATTTTGCAGTATACAGCCGATGGGGTAATAAACTCTTTGAAACTACTGACTCAAAAAAGGGATGGGACGGAAAACATAACGGAAAACCGATGAAGCAGGACGCATACGTTTATGTTCTGAGATACGCTACACAGGCCGGTGTTTTAAAAGAAGAGTCAGGTTACGTATATATATACTACCCGCTGGCTAACTGAAGGAGTTTAATTTTGATTTTTAGTAACTATCCGGGTATTGAGTTGATAGGTTGAGCAACTGGTTTAGTTTAATGTAAAAAGGTAATAGAAATGTTTGAACCAAAGAAAAAAATACGAAGTTTTAAGGATATTGACGTTTATCAGAATTCACTGAACAAAGTACACTATCAACCAATAACGATAAGGTTAACCGGCAGCCCAACCATACAACCAATAACCAAATACAAAACCAGCAGCCCAACCTTTCAACCTAAAACCAGATTGAGTTTGATACAACTATGAAAAGCAGAAATTTTCAGACAGCCCGAACAGTAACAATTTTTTAAACAATATATTATGAGATATTTCCTTTTGTCTTCCCTGGTAATCGTAAATTTCTTTTTTGCTACTGCACAATCTGAAATTCCAGGAACCTTGACTTCAGAGATGATCAAATTGCAACAATCCCTGTTTTCGGAAAATAAGATAAAAACTATACTATGCTATGAATACTATGAGGAACCTTTTGATTCCATAATGGCATCCTTATATGAAAGAGATGAGTATAACGAAGCCGGAAATAAGGTAAGATCGGTAGATTATTCGGGCGACAGTGTGGTTACTACATTTGAGTACGACGAAAATGGCAGGCTTGTGTATCAGATTGCCGGTTACGATCCTGAATATCCCGACAAGCTGAATTATTACTATGATAAGAATGGTAAATTGATTGATCAAACCAATTTTTCAGGCGAAAGCCGTAAATATACTTTTTCGCACAATAAGGCAGGACTTGTCATTCAGCAAAAGGGAGAGGGATATTTTCCCGATGATAAAGACGGCCTTTCATGGATGAAATGTGAGAACTTTACATATTCATATGATAAATCCAACCGTCTTACCGAAGTCCTGTGGATGTTTGAACCGGGTTATGGTATACCAAGAAAAATGGCAATAAGTTACAATGAAAAAAATCAGATGATATCATCGACAACTTCCCGAATAGGAGAATCTGATAAAGAATGGATCATTGAAGTTACTGCAAAATATGAATACGATGAAAAAGGATTCCTTAAACTGATGACGAAAGATAATGGAGATTCAAATGTTGTTAAATATCTTTACCGGTATCTGACGGAATAATTGTTACGCATTTGTTTCATACTAAATGACCGGGTATTCTAACGAACATAAGACCAGATGGGTCGTTCTGCTAACCGCAGCAACCATGGTAGTAGAAATAATTTTCGGTCTTACAACCGGATCGATGGCTCTGCTTGCTGACGGCATACACATGGGTTCTCACGTTCTTGCCATCGGGCTCAGCTGGGGCGCTTATGTGTGGGTACGGAGACTTAAGGAAAAAAACAAACCAGGTAATCAGAGAATACTTTCACTTTCAGGATATACAAGCGGCATTATACTTCTGGTTTTTGCAATTGCCATAATCATTCAGGCTACTGATCGTTTTTTTAATCCCGTGAAAATAATATTCTCCGAAGCGCTTATTGTTGCCTGCGTTGGCCTGCTGGTAAACCTTTTCAGCGCATTTCTGCTTCGCCACGACCATGAACACAGCGACACAAATATCAAAGCCGCATACCTGCATGTGATCGCTGATGCCCTCACAAGCTTATCTGCAATTGTCGGTATTGCTGCCGCCTGGATGTGGGGTTTACTTTATATTGATACAATTGCCGCACTTATAAGTTCTCTGATTATTATCCGCTGGGCTGCCGGTTTGCTTAAAGAATCCGGAAAAGAACTGCTCCGTTCCGATTCATGAGACACGGATTTCACTGATTATCACGAAAACACTTATACGTTATTTAAAGTGTGGGAAGCGCAAGTCCGGGGTTGGCAGTTGGCAGTTGACAATTGACAGTAGGCAATTTCCACCACCCCTGCCCAACTCAACTTCGTGCTTCATGCTCCTGACTTCCCACACTTTAATTCCAATCTGGTATTTCGTAACATCGATAATAAGTGTAATCTTTTTATGAAATAAGTTGAAAAACATTACAAATATTGTTTTGAGATTCGGGGATTTTTTTTATCTTTACGCAAAAATCAATTAATCATGGAAGCTCAAAGGATATTAGCCATCAACCCCGGTTCAACCTCTACCAAAATAGCTGTATTTGAAGATACCAAATGTATCTTTACCAAGCATATAAAACACAGCACCGAGGAACTGGACGTTTTCCCGAAGATCACCGATCAGTTTAAGTTCCGTAAGGAAATAATACTAAAAGAACTCGAAACTGCCGAAATTGACATAAATACGATAAAAGTTATCGTAGGGCGAGGAGGCATGGTAAGGCCTATTGAATCCGGTATTTATGAAGTTAATTCATTAATGATTACCGACCTTCACAGTAATTCTATCAGGCAACATGCAAGTAACCTGGGCGGATTGATCGCTAATGATCTGGTCCGTGATATTCGTGGCGCCCGTGCATATATTGTTGACCCGGTAGTGGTAGACGAAATGCAGGAAGTTGCACGCATTTCGGGACACCCCGAAATGGAGCGGCTTTCAATTTTTCATGCTTTGAACCAAAAAGCTATAGCCCGTACTCACGCAAACTCAGTTGGTCTTAAGTACGAAGAAATGAAACTTATCGTTGTCCACCTCGGAGGAGGTATTACCGTTGGCGCACACCGCAATGGCCGTGTTGTGGATGTCAACAACGGATACGACGGCGACGGCCCGTTTTCACCTGAAAGGACCGGGCAGTTGCCCACCGGCGCTGTTGTTACAATGTGCTTCAGCGGAAAATATACCGAGGAAGAGATCCGGAAAATGATAACAGGCCACGGCGGCTTTGTTGCTTACTTAGGCACAAATGATGCATATCAGGTTGAACAAATGATAAAGGACGGCAATAAAAAAGCAAAACTGATACACGAAGCAATGGCATACCAGGTTTCTAAAGAAATTGCCGCAATGTCTGCCGTGCTACACGGACAGGTGGATGCTATACTGCTTACCGGAGGCATCGCCTTTGATAAGGATTTTGTGGAGCACATAAAAGAAATGACAGGCTTTATTGCTCCTATCGTTGTTTATCCCGGTGAAGACGAAATGAAGTCACTTGCCATGAGCGGACTTATGGTGCTGCGTAACGAGATCTCTTCCAAATCCTACAAGTAAGCAATCTGTTTGCTGCGAAATTCTTGTTCAGTTGTTCAATTGTTTAGTTGTTCAGAAAAGGTATAGAGGTATAAAGGTATATGGGTTAGCTGGCACACATTCCCCCGCGCCCGTTATTACATTATCTTATTTCCATACCACGTTGTTTAAACCAGCACGCTGGCATGTGCGCCAGACGAACCTATACCATATACCTTTATACCCATTAATCTGCGCTGATATTATGAACTAGTTGGTCACGCCAGGCAATCCCTCAGCATTTCAGCAATATCGAGGTTTTTAATTTCCTCTTCCCTGTTCTTATATTTCAGTCCGTCTGTAAGCATGGTCATACAGAACGGGCATGATGTTGCAATGTTCTTTGCATTTGTATCAAGCGCCTCTTCCGTTCTTTCAATGAATATCTCCTTTTCGCCCTTTTCAGCATCCTTGAACATCTGGGCGCCGCCGGCTCCGCAGCACAGTGCAAAACTCCTGTTGCGCTTCATTTCTGTCTGTTTAACACCAAGAAAATCTATAATAATACGCGGTGCATCGTATTCATCGTTTGCCCTGCCAAGATAGCAGGGATCGTGGAATGTAACAGAATCGGCAGTGACCTTTGAACGGTCGATATTCAATTTGCCCGCCTTTATCTGAGCTGCCAGAAACTGTGTATAATGAACAACCTCATAATTTCCTCCAAGGTCAGGGTACTCATTTTTAAATGTGTTGTAGCAATGAGGACAGATACAGATTATCTTTTTTACCTCGTATGACTTAAATATCTCAATATTTCCAAAGGCCTGCATCTGGAAAAGCATCTCGTTTCCCGCCCGACTATGCGGTTCTCGGGACCGAAGAATCCTGCACGGGCGATCCTGCAAGACGGGCGGGAAAC
>CAZEWB010000145.1:0-7783 GCA_964515655.1 uncultured Bacteroidales bacterium | reverse complement strand
CAGAAAGACCCGCCTTGAACCTGCATAATGCCCGGCAAGCGCTTTAATATCTGCTTTTACATCTTCAGACGGTCTTAACCTGAATTTCTTTGATGTGTACATCTCGCAGAAAGTGCAGTGGTTCCATGAGCAGCCCAGTGTTACCTGCAGAATTGGAGAATACGCTTCGGAAGGTGGCCGGAAAACAGGTTCGTCGTATCGCATGATGATGCAAAGTTAATGCTGGGATGCAATAAACCAAACTTTCTCGGGCGATTGCTTTATTATCAGTCTGCAGTCTTCAGTCCGCAGTCTTCAATTGCCGACTGCCGACTGCCGACTGTAGACTGAGACGAGGATTCCTAGGCCCTTAAAGCGCAACCACCCGCCACTCGCACTTTTCTTTTTCAGGATGCTCTTCGACGAGAAGTGTTACAAAGTTTTCCATCATTACCGGCATTGAGTCATTCACCCACTCTATAGTTGCATTAACGGGGATCTTAAATCCTTCTGTTGTTTTAATGCAGTCGACCCTGGTGTTGCAGTATATTTCGCCGGCATGGAAGATGCCTTTCATTTCGTTTAACTCGCGTCCCTTGACCCATATCATAACACCGTCGTCGCCGGTAGCCCTGAGGCCAATTGCGGCAAGTGCGCCGATAACACCCCTCGATTTTTTTGTCACACCTTCGATGTGAATGTTATTTTCCGAAGCAACGCTGAATGCCGTATCAGTGCTGACAGTCTTTTTCTTTGCATTGAACCCGAAATCTGTCACTTTGCGGCTGATCTCTTCCAAAGAGGCAACGCAAAAACCGGTTTGAGAGCCTTTGGATGCGTTCTTCTTAATGAAGTCACGAAGAAATGCAATGATTGTTTCAGTTTCGGCAAGCGGAACAAGTTCAACACACGAAGAATTGTTGTGTGAAGTGTAATCCAGCGACTTGTCCAATAATAACTGATGCCTTGATATACCCGCAATCGTCCCCAGCCCGTTCTTCTCGATCTCATGTCCAAGAATTCTGCTGAAGTAACCCGTTCCCTTCGATTCCCTGCTGTCGGTGTCATCAATGCCTATGAAAAGATTTGTTCTTTTCGTCATAAGCTTTAAATATTTGTTTGCGGCGCAAAAGTAATATCAAAGTCAACGAAAAACACCAGTATGTTGATAAAAATAATGAGTGTAAATTGTTAAAACGGCGTTACCCTCCATAACAAATATTAAATGTGATCCTTTAATGCCTGTTAATAAGTAAAAATGGCTGTTGATAACTTATAGTTATAAACAGGATCAATAAAAAATGAACTGAAAATAAAGATCAGCAACTAATTACAGGGATCAATGACAATAATACTTGGTAGTGGTGCTGTCTGCAATTGAATCTGCAAAATTCTGCCATGCTATTACGTCTCCGCCGCATAGTCTGAGCGATTGAGGTGTGTCTATCGCAATCATACCAACTGTAAGATACTTAACAGAATAACAATCTTTACATACGGGAGTGTCTTCTTCTGCCAGTTTTTCGCACGAAAGAAATGCAAATGCAGCAATTAAGGCCAATAAGAGTATGTTTTTCATATCTATGAGGGTTTTAAAGTGTCGTTTTTCTGTTCGAATTCCTTAATCATATCTTCAGGGCTTTTGCCAAGATTCTCGATAAGAACGGAAGCGTCTTTGGCAAATTCGCCATTAGGATATTTTTCAAGATAAAGTTTGTAAAACTTACCAGCGTTTACCATGTCTGTAAGAATATTCTCGTAAACAAAGCCCTGGAGGAAGATTGCAACCGGAACTTTTTCGCTGTTCGGGTATTCGTCAATAAGGCGCTGGTAATACTTTACAGACATATTTCCGTTATTTACAGCACGGAACATTTCGCCAGATTTGAATAAGTATAGAGGGGCAAGGCTGTCTTCGGGATTTTCATTAACATACCTTGAATACAGCAGTACAATGCTGTTTGCTTTGTCGGAAGTGACCGATACTTCGGGCGAAGAGAACATTTCCTGCTCCATTTTCTGTATCTGGTCCGAAAGTTCTTTCTTTTTGGCCTCTTTGTCGCCGCCTGAGCAGGCAGAAAGAATGATTGAAAAAACAACGGACAGTGAGATTATCAGTTTCATATTTGTCATTTTAAATTAACAGACTGTATTTTATAGTTTACGGTTGCTTTTCCGTTGATAAGATCATGAAGTTTTTTTCTCAGAAGCTGCTTTCTTATCACTGAAACATGGTCGACAAGAAGCTTGCCTTCGGTATGGTCATATTCATGCTGGATGACTCTTGCACGGATACCGTCGAAATTTTTAGTATGTGTCTTAAAGTCCCCATCCTGATATTTAATACGGATCACAGATTTCCGCAAAACGTCTTCCCTTATTCCGGGAACACTCAGGCAGCCTTCGTTGTAGTACCAGGATTCTCCGCTTTCTTCAAGTATTTCTGCATTGATAAATGCCTGTTTAAAACCTTTTGATTCGGGGTAGTCTTCCGAAAGCGGATCGCCGTCTATCACAAAAAGCCGTATGGACAGACCAACCTGCGGTGCGGCAAGACCAACGCCTTCGCTCGAGTACATTGTTTCCCACATATTGGCAATAATACTCTTAATTTCGGGATATTCAGGGCTGACTTTTTCCGCTTTTTTGCGCAAAACAGGCTGGCCGTATATGTATATCGGGTAAACCATCAATTGTTATTTTGTTGAAATTCCATGTAACTCTGTAACAATATTGTTGCACTTACTTTGTCTATCATGCTTTTGTCGCGTCTGGCTTTTTGTTTAAGACCTCCGTCAATCATCGCCCTGAAAGCCATTTTCGAAGTGAAACGCTCATCGAAAAGTACGACATTACATTTTGTAAAGCGCTTTTTCACCTTTTCAAAGAAGGGCCTGATGAATTCCATTGATTCCGAATCAGTGTTATCGAGATGCTTTGCTTCACCAATTACAATTGTATCAACATTTTCCCTGACAACATATTCATCAAGAAAAGTGAGAACTTCGTCAGTCTGAACTGTGGTAAGCCCTGTTGCAATTATTTTTGCAGGGTCGCTTACAGCTATGCCCGTTCTTTTTTTTCCGTAATCGATGGCAAGAGTGCGGGGCATGGCTAGGTGATAAAAGTAGAACTGATGGATTGATAATTATAGACCTTACGGATAACATCTGCAAAAATGTCTGCAACGGTTATTATTTTTATCTTGGGATTTTCCTGATGCGCAGGTATTGTGTCGGTTACAATTACTTCTGTAATACCGGATTTGATGATACGTTCATGTGCCTTGCCCGAAAGTACGGGGTGGGTGGCAAAGACCCTTACACTTTTGGCTCCGTTATTCATCATTATCTCGGCGGCCAGGCATACAGTACCGGCTGTGTCGATCATATCATCAACTATTACAACGTTTTTATCTTTTACATTACCTATCACTGTAATGTCTTCGACCTCATTAGCCTTCTTACGGTTCTTGTAACATATTGCCATTTCCGACTGCAGGAAGCGACTGTATGCGTTGGCACGCTTTGTCCCACCCATATCAGGTGCGGCTACGACAAGATTATCCAGATTCAGAGATTTGATGTAAGGAACGAATAATGCAGATGCGTACAGATGGTCGACGGGGACATTAAAGAACCCCTGTATCTGATCGGCGTGAAGGTCCATGGTCATTATACGGTCGATATGTGCGGCATGAAGCAGATCGGCAACCAGTTTGGCTCCGATCGGAACCCTTGGTTTGTCTTTGCGGTCCTGCCTTGCCCACCCGAAATACGGCATTACTGCAACGATCTTATATGCACTTGCACGGCGTGCGGCATCGATCATCATTAGCATCTCAAAAAGATTGTCAACGGGTGGAAAAGTCGACTGGATGATAAAAGCCGTGCAGCCACGGACAGTCTCGTCAAGCGATGGCTGAAATTCACCGTCGCTGAAACGCAGCATGGAGGTCTTGCCAAGTTCTGCGCCATAAGCTTTTGCAATTTTTTCGCTCAGGTACAGCGATGCAGTTCCTGAAAAGAACTTAATAGGTGTATTTGCAAATGACATATCGTATTTTTGTTGCAAAATTAGAAATAATAGGGAGAATTAAAGTTTTAAAAACTCAGCGATTAGTGTTTTTTTGAACATTTAATGCACAGGGCGATGAATTACAAGTTCCAAGACCCAAATTCCAAGGGGGCTTTCCCTGGGGCTTGGTTCTTGAGACTTTGGACTTGGGGCTTGAAATTTACTTCCGGTATAAAGAATCCCTGATTTCATGAATGTACTGCAGTACCTCATCCTTGCCCCTTCCCGAAACGGCAGATGTTACAAATACAGGAGGAAGGCTTTCCCAGAACTCGGATATTTTTACCTTGAAAGCATTAATGTTCTTTGTCTGAACCACACCTTTTATCTTGTCTGTTTTTGTGAAAACGATGGAGAAAGCGACCTGATTATCTCCCAGCCAGTTAATGAAATCTATATCAATTTTCTGAGGTGATATCCGGCTGTCAATAAGCACAAATGTGTTTGCCAGTTGTTCGCGCTTTACCAGGTATTCACCCATCATCTCAAGCCAGGTCTTTCTTAGTTCTTTCGAAACGCCGGCATATCCGTATCCGGGCAGGTCAACCAGTCTCCAGTTGTCATTTATAAGGAAAAAATTCATCAGTTTTGTCTTGCCGGGTTTTACTGAGATCTTTGCAAGTTTTTTCCTGCCTGTAAGCATATTGATGAGCGACGATTTGCCTACATTCGACCTTCCTGCAAATGCAAACTCAGGAATGTTGCCGGTTGGGCAATGCTTCATGTCGGGACTGCTGAGGAGGTATTCGGCGGAGTGGATATTCATAAACCAAAGATACAAAAAATAAAGCAGAAGGACAACAACCTATTATCTATGGTTAATAAATCAAGATTCCTCCGTTGCGTGAAAGTGCAACTTTAGAAAATGTGAAAATAGCAACGTTCGGAATGACGGGAAATGTTCATACGGAGCCAAAAACACCACGTCATTTCGAACCGTGCGCGATGGAATGAGGGAGGAAGGGAGAAATCGTGATTTAATTTACGAACTTGTAAATGCTGTCTATTCTATATAACATTCAATTAATTTACAACCCTTTTCCGAACTAATTTCAATTACTTCCACTGAAGCGGGAATAAGAACAGTTTCGCCGGTGTTCAGTTTTGTTTCGGAATTATCGCTGCTGTGAATGCTGCATTTCCCCGATGTGCAGAGCAGAATAACAAAGGAATCGCAAAGCAGATAATTCCTTGTAACTGATTTTTCAATGCTCAGAATATTTGTTGTGAAATAATCACACTTTGCAATATTAACAGATTCGTTTGATATTGTCACCGGACGTCTGAATGAATGGTCCGCAGAAAAATCCAGAACATCCAGAGCATTGTCTATGTGCAGTTGGCGGCCATTCCCTTTTTCGTCTTTCCTGCCCCAGTCGTACAGGCGGTATGTAATGTCGCTTGCCTGCTGTATCTCTGCAAGCATTACACCACGCCCGATGGCATGCACTCGTCCCGAGGGAATAAAGTGTACATCACCGGCTTTTGCAGGTATTTTGTTTAATACTTCAGGAAGTTTTTCTTCATTAATAAGCGTTTGTACCTCTTCGCTTGTCGTTTCCCTCGAAAAACCGTTAATGATCGCCGCTCCTTTTTCAGCCTGCATCACATACCACATCTCGGTTTTACCGCTTGATTGATGAAACTGTAAAGCATATTCATCACCTGGATGTACCTGTACAGAGAGGTCATCCGCAGCGTCGATGATCTTAACCAGGAGTGGAAAGTGCAGACCGAACTCTTCGTAGACCTTCTCTCCCAGCAGATCGGCCATGTACACTTCAATAACTTCCTCTAAAGTATTACCTTTAAGAAAGCCATTGGCTACAACAGAAACGTTATTTTCAACTGTGCTTATCTCCCACGATTCCCCGCAACCTGCAGGTACGTTCTTTCTGCCGGGAAATCCGGATATCCTTTTCCCGCCCCATATAGGCGTCTTGTAAACAGGTATGAATTTAAGCGGATACAACATATTAACAATCAAACATGCAAAAATAACAAAAAAGAAAGGGATGGTTATAAAGGAATGCATTAATTTTATTGCCGGATTATGAGAAAAATTATTACATATATATTTCTCTGTTTTGGGATTGTCTCTTTGGCACAGACGGTCAATTACGACAAGCTGGAAGAGCGTGAGGATTATCTCATATATGTAAAGAACAGCAATGACCCGTTTACCGGTATTGCAGTAAAATACTATTCTGCTCTAAGACCAAAATTCATAATTGAGTACAACGAAGGGCTTGAGAACGGGAAGACTTTGTTTTTTTTTGAAAATGGTAAAACTGAGTGTACCGGCTATTATAAGGAAGGGATAGAGGACAGTTTATGGGTATGGTATTATCCCGACGGAAAGATAAAGACTTCAGGATCATATTCACTTGGAGTTGCTTCAGGATACTGGGAGTATTACAATCCTGAAGGTATTCTTGAAAGGACCGGACTGGTCGTTGAGGGAAAAGAACACGGGAAATGGGTATATCGCAACGAAAAAGGGAATCTGCTTATTGAAAGATTCTACTTATACGGAATAAAAGACAGTGTCGAAACATGGTATTATACCTCAGGAAGTACGATGATACAAAGAAATTATAATAACGGAATTGAAGAGGGCAGGTTCTACGGGTGGTTCGAAAACGGACAGAAACAGTTCGAAGGAAATGCCCATAATGGAGCAGTGACACGCTATATTGAATGGGATATTAACGGCAATGCGTTGAAAATTCAGAAAGTTGAAGAATGAACTTTGTTTAATACTGTGTATATTTGCAAAAAATAATCTGTTTGAAAACCCGGTTTTTATTATCAATAGCACTTCTGTTCGTAACTGCGCTTGTTGTCAACGCTCAGCCTAAATTCGACAATCACAGCAGGGCTGTCTTTATTTTCGATATTGTCAAGTATGTCAAATGGCAAAAGGAAGATACAATAAAGGTTTTCAAGATAGCTGTACTGGACAGGGACGACGACCTGCTGAATGAAATGACGAAGATGGCTGCCGAAAGAGGTAATGTTCATGGAAAACCTATAAGTGTAATACGATGTTCAGACATTTCTCAGATCCCTCACGTGCAGGTGATATTTGCAAACAGAGACAACGGTTACAGTATATATAAAATGCACGACAGGGTTATTGGCAAGAACATTCTGATGATAACCGAAAATTACGAGTTCCATAAGTCAATGATCAACTTTATTGTTGTAAACAACGAAAAGCGCTTTGAACTTAATGAAGATAAGATAAAAGAAGAAGGATTTACTGTCACTCCGCTCTTTGTCGCTACGGCAATTCCGACAAAAGCTGACTGGGAAAAACTTTACGAGCAGACTGATAAAGAACTTCAGATTGAAAAGGAAACTGTTGAGCAGCAGAAAAAGATGATAGAAGATCAGAAAAAGGAAATAGCCGCCCAGGAAGAGAAACTTATACAACAACGCAAAGAGATCGACGAGCAGCAATTGCGTATTGATGAACAGAAAAAAGAACTGCTTACTCTATTGAATCAGGTAAAGGTTAACCAGAATCTGCTTAAATCCAAACTTGCCGAACTTGCTGAAAAGCAAAAGGAACTGGATGCACAGAAGGAACAAATGGTTAAACAATACCAGATACTCGAAGGTCAGAAAGCAGAGATCACAGCACAGGAAAGCAAGATAGCAGAACAGAAGAAGGTACTGAATGAACAACTCGAAAACAACCACCCCAAACACACCCAACACA
>CAZEWB010000144.1:0-7798 GCA_964515655.1 uncultured Bacteroidales bacterium | reverse complement strand
TGATTCCTCGGACTTCTTTGCTCCCTTCGTATTTGCAATTACATGAACGACCTTTACACCGTTCTCTTTCATGTGCGGGGTGTATTTTGCAGGATTCCCTGCTGACGTGAAAACAACAGGCACCTTTTCCTCTATTGCAATATTCAAAAAGGTCGGAGCATGAGTAAATATCAGCGGCACATTTATCCCAAAAGGGTTTGATGTTGCAGCCTTGCATTTTTTAATATGCATTCTCAGCAGATCCGGGTCCATTGAGCCGGAACCTATAAGTCCCAGCCCCCCGGCATTGCTGACGGCAGATGCAAGTTCCCAGCCGCTGCACCATATCATGCCACCCTGTACTATAGGGTATTTTATTCCAAAAAGTTCTGTGATGCTATTCATATATGTGGATTCTATAAGTGATACTATAAGTTTACATTATATTTTCGCCGCATATTACACAAATTTACACAGATTATTTCTGTGCATACTTTGTAAACTGCTAAAACTTCTGCAAAAATATAATTATGTTTTTACTTTCAATAAGAACTTGCTATAAACAGCAAAGCGAAGTCTCTCTTTAAAGAGATTCTTCGCTTCGCTCAGAATGACAAAGTTTAACTATTTAGTGCTTGATATTAAAGTTAGTGTTTAGTTCATAATGTTCGAGTTCGAGGCTTTCGCAGTCTTGAAAACCAAGGAGTTTACTATTGTAAATGACTGTTTTCAAGACAAGAGTAACGAAGAAATCGGACATTATGAACAAACACTATTATTCTGCCTTTTTGTAAACGATAGAAACAACAGTTTTATCGTCGCCACCCATATTGATTGAAAGGCCATAGGGGCGTTCAGGCTTGATCTTGATCTGTGCTTTGCCGGCATTTCCGGTAAGTTGTTCCAGAATAGTAACTGCCTGGTGAACTCCTGTAGCGCCGGTTGGGTGTCCCCAGCCAACAAGTCCGCCGGTTGTGTTAAAGGGAACTTTTCCTGTACGGGAAGTATCTCCTGCAATGATAAAGTCGGGGCCCTTGCCATATTCAGCAAGTCCGATAGCTTCAACTGCCATTACACCTGCAATGGTGAAACAGTCGTGAGTTTCAACAGTACCGATCTGATCCTTTGTAATATTGGCAGATTTCATTGCTTTCCTGGCTGCTTCAGCAGTGGTTTCCAGCTTTGACAGTTCTTCCGGAGGAGTAGTAATGTCATATTCTGCCATACCTACGCCTATGATCTCTACTGCCTGACTTTTGGGAATGCCGCATCTTTTCAGTCCTTCTTCGGATACAACTGCAAGTGCACTTGCTCCATCGGAAACTTTGGAACAATCGAATACATTCAGGTGTTCGACGAATGATTTGGCGTTGGGTTTAGCCATCCCCTGAGCCATAAGGTCTTCGGTTGTATTGTGATGTTCCTGGGCTGTTGGACACAGACGGGCATTGTCAACGGCATTTTTATACCATGTAGCCATTGCCTTACGGGTCTTGTCGTAGCCGAATTTCTGATAGTAAACGCCCGCTCTGTCGCTGAATTTTCCGGGGAAATAATGAGCATGTCCGTTCTTGCGGTCTTTTGCCCATCCGGCTGCTGCCAGAATATCGGCTCCATAAACAGCTTTAACAGTGTTCTGAATTTCAATACCAATTACAAGAACAACTTCTGCTGTTTCGGCTAAAACAGACTTAATACCTGTTGCCAGTGCAAGAGCGCCGGTACCGCAGGCACCCTCAACGCGGATGCAGGGTTTAAATTTCAGTCCTTTGTCAATGAAAGGGAAAAAACCTTCCATGTTACCCTGTTTACAGTAACGTGCAGCAATAAAATTACCAACAACACATTCATCTACTTTTTCTGCACCGCCGATTTTTTTCAGCACTCCCTGACCTGCTTCTTTCATATATTCTTCAAGTCCCGGGCGTTCTTTTTTCGGATGAAATTCTTTTCTGCCGGAACCCATAGAAATGGTGTTATAACCGGCTACCATATATACTTTTCTTCTTAGTTTCATTTTATGTTCCTCCTATGTTTAAATGTAATCGTTAACTGGACCGTAAGCATGGAAAAATCCTGTGAGTAAAACAGTATTTACATCTTCCACTTTCAAAGCTACTTTATCTTCGACAAGTTTTAAGCCTATCTCTTTTGAACGCTTCTGATATTCAACAGCGATCTTTGCACCAACTGTTTTCATTCCCTTCATTTCGGCAAAATAAGCAGTAAGCATATCGTTCTTAGCAGGATTGCCAACTACTTCTTTCCATGGAGCGTGCTTTGACGGAAATGCGCCGATATATGAATCGCATTTTTTTGCAAGTTCATCTATGGCTATGTATTTCCTTGTTTCTGGATCGTAGATTCCGGCAGGACGTCCTTTTTCATATTTTATGAATCCGTCTTTCTGTGAACCATCGAAATTCTGACCACCCTTTACTCCCATTTCCATGAATTTATCTAACAGAGGGCTGTGGATCGTTTCGTTCTTGGCATAGGAATTCATAACCTTCATTATGAACTGGCATACATCTACACCAACATAGTCAATGAGTTGGAAAATTCCCATAGGACGAATCAAAAAGTCCTGTGTTACCTTATTAACTATATAGACAGCATCGGGGAAAGATTTTTCCTTTAATAATCCGTCAACAACACTCATTCCGTGCAAGGCATCTCTCATAAAGTGTCCGTTCCCGATAAATCCTGCAAAGTCATTTGAAGGAACTTCAACTTTTCTCAGTTTCTTAATGAACATGGTAATAAACTCTGAAAGTTCCGGATTGGATTTTTCGGGTTTAATTACTTCAACCAGTTTCTGAACGACAGGAGGGTTGTAAAAATGCACTCCTAAGATACTGCCATCAAGTTTGGCTTCTTTATTCAGGAAACTAATAGGAATTGAGGAAGTGTTTGTAAAGAACCATGGGTCTGCCTTGCTGTTCGTTTTGATCTGAGAGAACAGCTTGATCTTCAATTCAGGATCTTCAGCGGTAGCTTCAAAAACGATCTTTGATTCATAGGCAGATTCAATGGTGGTGATCGGCCTGATTACGTTCATTACATCTTTAACGTACTGGTCGATCATTTCACCGTTTTCAATTAAATCGGCTCTGTCTGCATACATGCTCCGCAAAGCAACTATTTTCTTTTCTGCTGCTTTGACCAATTGAGCCTGAATGTATCTCATCAGATCCGATAAAGCTTTTTGCCTGCGGGCATATACATACAGGACAAATTGCTTGTCTTTGTTTTCTGGCTTTAGACTTAAGTCCGCCATTTCTGTTGCTGTTAGCAATACGATGCCACTGCCCATTTTACCGTTAGCACCTATCACCACAACATTTTCCAATCTTTCTTCGTAGTTCATGTGTGTTTTTTTTATTTAGTTAATGAAAAATTAATTAGCACATTGGGGGTTCAAAAGTAAAAAAAAATTATTTCCAAGCAAAATTTTAAAAATATTTTTACCAGTTTGGCTTTCTCTTTTCCAGAAATGCTTTCATACCCTCTCCCGACTCCCCGTTACCGAATAGTTTGCCAAATTCAACATATTCCATTTCAGATGCTTTATCAAAATCCATAAAGAAACCTTTAAGTGCGACTTCCTTGGCCTTCTTTACCGATTTTGGTCCTTTGGATGCGATCTTAAGAGCAATTTTCTTTACCTCATTCATCAGTTCTTCAGCAGGCACGACCTTCTGAACCATTCTCAGGCGCAGAGCCTCATTAGCATCGAACATTTCTGCTGATGTAAGGTAGTATAATGCATCTGCCATTCCGATAAGACGGGTAAGACGTATCGTTCCGGCAAAGCCTGGAATAAGACCGAGATTAACTTCGGGCTGTCCGAATTTGGCGAAGTTACTTGCTATACGGAAATCGCAGGCCATGGCTAATTCACAGCCGCCACCGAGTGCAAATCCGTTTACTGCTGCGATAACAGGAATATTAAGATATGAAATACGGTTGAAAGTATCGTGGCCTGTCTGGGAAAACTTCTGGCCTTGCTCGGAATTCATATCCGACATTTCGGCAATATCAGCGCCCGCGACAAAAGCCTTTCCGGCACCTGTAATAATAAGAACACTTAAATCCGTCATACCTTCTATAATAGTAAGTACATGATTAAGTTCGGCATACACTTCAAGGCTTAGTGCATTCATTGCCTGAGGACGGTTCATGGTAAGAATACCGATGTTGCCGTCTACCTCAAATTTTATAGTTTTATATTCCATAATAAAGTGTTTGAAATGTTTAGTTCCGGACAAATGTATTAAAAAAAGATTTGGATTACAATAATTTTTTTTCCTCAGAAAAAGAAAGTATAATTGCATGATTTTAATCATGGAAAAACCTGTTATATATGCATAATCCTGAACCATACAAACCGAAAAATAATCTACGCGTAGTTACAGCAGCATCGCTGTTTGACGGCCACGACGCTTCAATAAATATTATGCGGAGAATTCTTCAGTCAAGCGGCGCTGAAGTCATTCATTTGGGGCATAATATGTCTGTGGATGAAATCGTCAACTGCGCTGTTCAGGAAGACGCCCAGGCCATCGCCGTAACATCGTACCAGGGAGGACATCTTGAGTTCTTTAAATACATGTATGATCTGCTGAAAGAGAAGAACCGCGAAGACATCCGGATATTCGGCGGGGGTGGCGGAGTTATTCTTCCCGATGAAATAAAAGAGCTGCACGAATACGGCATTACACGTATCTACAGTCCAGACGACGGCCGTTCAATGGGTCTGCAGGGTATGATAAACGACCTTCTTGAGAAGTCAGATTTCCCGAGAGGAAAAGGAGAGATAATAGACCTGAAAGCTGTCCGGTCACGCGATTGCCTTGCTATTGCAAGATACATATCTGCAGTCGAGAATTTTCCTGAAGAGTCTTCTGCTGCGATCGAAAAGGTAAAAGAAATTGCCGACAGCAAACAGGTTCCGGTACTTGGTATCACCGGTACGGGCGGCGCCGGAAAATCCTCGCTTGTTGACGAGTTTGTAAGAAGGTTCTTACATGAATATCCCGATAAACATATTGCGGTTATTTGTGTAGACCCCTCTCGCCGTAAAAGCGGCGGAGCATTGCTGGGCGACCGTATCCGCATGAATTCGGTTAACAACCCCCGCGTTTATCTCAGGTCAATGGCCACCCGTCAGTCGAACCTTTCTCTTTCGAAATATGTTAAAGACTCATTACATTTATTAAAGGCTGCCGGCTTCGACCTTATTATCCTTGAAACTTCGGGAATAGGACAATCGGATACCGAGATCGTAAATTACAGCAATATCTCCCTTTACGTTATGACGCCTGACTTCGGCGCAGCCTCACAGCTCGAGAAGATCGACATGCTCGACTTTGCCGATGTAATCGCACTGAACAAATTCGATAAACGTGGCGGTCTCGACGCATTGCGCGATGTAAAAAAGCAGTATCAGCGCAACCATAAACTTTTCGAAAATGATGCCGAGAACATGCCGGTGTACGGAACAATTGCATCACAGTTCAATGATCCCGGAGTAAACCAGCTTTTCAGGGCCATCATAGAAAAACTGAAAGAAAAAACAACACAGAACTGGGACTCGCCCATGAAGCTCACTTTCGAAACTCCAGATAAGATACACATCATCCCCCCGCAGCGCATACGTTATCTTTCTGAGATCACCGAAACCATCCGCAATTACAATAAATGGGCCGAAGACCAGTCTGTAATTGCTCAGAAACTGCATTCTGTAAAGCAGACGATGGAGTCGCTCCCTAAAGATCAGGCAGACGCACGCGCACATCTTGAAAAACTCTATAATGAATTCAACGAAAAACTCGATGAGCACAACCGCAAAATATTAGCAGGTTGGGAAAAGAAAGTCGATTCGTTCAAACAGGAGTATTACATCTTTAAAGTCCGTGATAAAGAAATAAAGATAAAAACCCACACCGAAACACTTTCGCATACGCAGGTACCTAAGATCTGCACGCCCCGCTACAAAGGCTGGGGAGACATACTGAAATGGAACCTCCTTGAAAATGTTCCGGGCGAATTCCCATACACTGCCGGCGTTTTCCCGTTCAAACGCGAAGGCGAGGATCCAACCCGCATGTTTGCAGGCGAAGGAGGCCCCGAACGCACGAACAAACGGTTTCACTATGTATCTCATGGTTTACCGGCCAAGAGACTTTCTACAGCATTCGACTCGGTTACTCTTTATGGAAATGATCCAGATATTCGTCCCGATATTTACGGAAAAGTCGGTAACTCCGGCGTCTCCATCTGCTGCCTTGATGACATGAAGAAACTTTATTCGGGTTTCAACCTGGCAGACCCCATGACATCAGTTTCCATGACCATTAACGGTCCGGCTGCTATCATGGTTGGATATTTCATGAACGCCGCCATCGACCAGCAGTGCGAATTTTACATACGCGAGAAAGGGTTGGTGGACGAAATTGAAAAGAAGATCGCAGCGATATATAAAGAAAAGAAAACAAAGCGACCGGAATACCAGGGCGAACTTCCCGAAGGCAATGACGGGCTCGGACTTTTGCTTCTCGGCGTAACAGGCGACCAGGTGCTCCCTGCAGATGTCTACGAAAATATCAAAAAATGTACAATAAGCGCAGTAAGAGGAACAGTGCAGGCTGACATCCTTAAAGAAGATCAGGGGCAAAACACCTGCATCTTTTCAACAGATTTCTCACTTCGTCTAATGGGTGATGTTCAGGAATATTTCAATATTAATAATGTAAGGAACTTTTATTCAGTATCAATATCAGGATACCATATCGCCGAAGCGGGAGCCAATCCCATCTCGCAACTCGCGTTTACACTTTCGAACGGCTTTACATTTGTTGAGTATTACCTGTCGCGCGGAATGGACATTGACAAGTTTGCACCAAACCTCTCATTCTTTTTCTCTAACGGAACCGATATTGAATTTTCTGTTATCGGCAGAGTTGCAAGGTCGATTTGGGCAAAGGCAATGAAACATAAATACAAGGCCAACCCACGCTCACAGCAACTCAAGTATCACATACAGACTTCAGGACGTTCCCTTCATGCGCAGGAGATAGATTTCAACGATATCCGCACTACACTTCAGGCGCTTTATGCCATTTACGACAACTGCAATTCACTTCACACAAATGCATACGACGAAGCCATCACAACGCCTACCGAAGAATCGGTACGCCGTGCAATTGCCATACAGATGATCATAAATAATGAACTCGGTCTTGCAAAAAACCAGAACCCTATGCAAGGCTCTTTTATTTATGAAGAACTTACCGAACTTGTCGAAGAAGCCGTGATGATGGAATTCGACCGCATTTCCGAAAGAGGCGGTGTTCTTGGAGCAATGGAAACTGCCTACCAGCGTGGCAAGATACAGGAAGAATCAATGTATTACGAAAAACTCAAACACACGGGCGAACTACCGATCATAGGAGTTAACACTTTCCTGTCTTCCAAAGGCTCGCCAATACAGATACCGAAAGAAGTTATCCGTGCAACTCCTGAAGAAAGGGAGTACCAGATATCAATGCTCAAGGAATTGCATAAAGGCAACATTAAAAAAGCAAATGAACTACTGGACGAATTGAAACTTGCTTCTGTCAGCAACCAGAATATTTTCGAAAATCTGATGGAAGTAAGTAAGTATTGTTCGCTGGGACAAATCACCAGGGCAATGTTTGATGTGGGGGGACAGTACCGGAGGAATATGTAATTAAATCACAATTATAAAATTTCAAACATCTAATACCATTACTTAATAAGTTTAAGTCCATAATGGGCATAAAAAAATGTACTC
>CAZEWB010000143.1:3430-7809 GCA_964515655.1 uncultured Bacteroidales bacterium | reverse complement strand
TGGTTTTGTGTTGGGTGTGTTTGGTTTTTTGTGGATCTGCCATGCGAAATCATTCATGAAAGGGTCTTTCTTAAGAGTGATAAGGTATTCGTATGAACGCCATTGTGCTGAAAAGCGTGCATGTGCATCTTCCTTCACTTTCCTAACATCGAGCACCGAAATATCTGAAGTAAGGAAAGCATTCAGTTTATTTTTGAGAGAAATATCCCATTCACCTTCATGATCGAAATGCGCTGTCATGCAAAGTGCATGAACCCCGGCATCGGTACGACCGGCAGCTGTAAGTTCGATCTTTTTTCCTGTTTTAAGGAACATGCATTTTTCGAGAATTTCCTGAACAGAAAGACCATTAGGCTGTCTCTGCCATCCGCAGTATGCCTTCCCGAAGTACGCAAAGTCTATGAAATACCTGTTCTTCACCGCTATATCACTTAAGCATTTTTAACAAAATTATAAAAATATTTACACTTAGCAGATATAATTTTGGGTTGGTGAAATATTTAATCAGAATTATATGCAGATACAGGTTGATATCCGTGAACTGAACGAAAAAATTCAGTTGGAAAGTTCCTTTGTTGACCTTGTTCAGATGGAGATGGGCAAGGTGATAATCGGCCAGAAACATATGGTTGAAGGTATGCTGATAGGCTTGTTATCAAACGGCCACATTCTGCTTGAAGGCGTACCCGGTCTTGCAAAAACGCTGGCCATAAACACGCTGGCACATGCCTTACAGGCCAGTTTCAGCAGAATTCAGTTTACACCCGATCTGTTGCCTGCCGACCTGATCGGTACAATGATCTTCAGCCCGAAGAAAGAAGAATTCTTTGTAAAGAAGGGACCTATCTTCAGTAATTTCATCCTTGCCGATGAGATCAACAGGGCTCCTGCAAAGGTACAGAGCGCACTTTTAGAAGCCATGCAGGAACGTCAGGTCACTATCGGCGAACAAACTTACAAACTCGACGAACCCTTCCTTGTAATGGCAACACAGAACCCGATAGAACAGGAAGGGACTTATCCTCTTCCCGAAGCACAGGTCGACCGCTTCATGCTGAAACTTATCATCTCCTACCCTGCAAAAGATGAGGAACAGATGATAATCAGGCAAAATATGCTTGAGCATTTCCCGAAACCAAATGCTGTTATATCTCCTGAACAGATCATAAAAGCACGCAACGTTGTACGTCAGGTATATCTTGACGAAAAAATAGAAAAATACATTCTCGACATTGTTTTTGCAACACGTTATCCCGAAGAAGCAGGGCTTGGAAAGTTAAAGAGTTACATTAATTATGGCTCATCTCCCCGTTCAAGCATTTACCTGGCGCTGGGAGCAAAAGCATTTGCCTTTATCAAACGCAGAGGTTATGTAATTCCCGAAGACATCAGGGCTATCTGTCACGATGTATTGAGACACCGTATCGGGCTTTCGTACGAAGCAGAAGCAGAAAACGTAACTTCAACAGAAATAATCAATGAAATACTTAACACAGTTGAAGTACCATAATCTATCATGAAAATATTTTTTACATTAATACTTGTATCATTTTCTTTCGCCCTTTTTTCCCAGAGTTACATAGGGAAAAGCAAGGATCAGGTCACATCGCTTGTTCCTAAAGAAATGCCGGGGTTTGCAGTAAACACCTTTGGAAAAAATCCTGATGTCAATTCACTGAAGTTCTATGATTCAAAAAAGGACAGGTCACTTATCTTCTTTTTTGACGATAAGAACAACTGCACTTATTATAAACTTATTGAAGATGCTGCGACGTACGACCTGAAAGTTGCGGAGCTGAACAAATCGTTCACTGCTGCAGGGAAAGACAAATGGTCAACAAAGTCGGATGGTAAAAGCATAACAATTTCGATTGTAAAAAATGACTACATAATGACAGTTTTGTACACGCTTTAAAAAAAGGTTTTAAAAGTGGAAGCAACTGAACTGCTTAAAAAAGTAAGAAAAATTGAGATAAAGACCCGCATGCTCACCAACCAGGTCTTTGCGGGTGAATATCACAGTACCTTTAAGGGAAGGGGAATGGCATTTTCGGAAGTACGGGAATACGGTTATGGTGATGACATACGCAATATCGACTGGAATGTGACAGCCCGCTTCAATCACCCTTACATTAAGGTCTACGAAGAAGAACGCGAACTCACAGTAATGTTGCTTATCGATGTCAGTAATTCCGGAATGTTCGGCACGCGCAAGATGCTTAAAAGGGATATGTTTACTGAACTGGCTGCTGTACTTTCATTTTCCGCAATAAAAAACAACGACAAAGTAGGAGTGATCTTTTTCAGCGATGTGGTCGAAAAATTCATTCCCCCTAAAAAAGGAAAATCACACATTTTACGTATCATCAGCGAGATCCTTACTTTTAAACCCGTCAGCGGAAAAACAGACCTTACAGAGGCTCTAAGGTATTTCACCAATGTGACAAAGAAAAAAAGCACTGCATTCATTTTATCAGATTTTCTCGACGGTAATTTCGAAAAAGCGCTTCGTATAGCCGCCCGCAAGCATGATGTGATCGCTCTCAGAATTTTTGACGAAAGGGAAAAAACATTTCCTAAAGCCGGTCATATCAGTATAAAAGATTCTGAAAGCGGAAAAGTGATATGGGTAAACACATCCAACAGTAAGGTCAATTCTCATTTTACAAACTGGTGGGCACAGAAAGAAAACGAACTGAAAGAAACTTTCAGCAAGTGCGGTGTCGATCACCTTTACCTTCCTACCGATAAAGATTATGTGAAGCCTCTGGTGAAACTCTTTAAATCAAGGAGGTCAAGAATATGAGGCTGCTGACTGTAATTTCTGCACTTCTTTTTTTATCTGCCGGAAATGTATTTTCGCAGGCAATTACTATCAATGCCAAGGTCGATTCAACCGACATTCTTATAGGTGACCAGGTACAATATACACTTGAGCTATCCAAGCCTCGGAATGAGAAAATAAGTTTACCTTTTCTTAAAGACTCAGTAGGAAGCGGAGTTGAAATTTTAGAAAGCCTTCCTCTTGATACTGTATTTTCACAGGGTAATATGCACACACTTCGACTACGTTATGTCGTAACTTCATTTGATACCGGCACACATGTATTGCCACGTCAGGCTTTCATTTGGGATCACGAGGGACGCCGCGACACTCTTTTCTCTAATGACGTTATGCTTAATGTAACTCTAGTTGCTGTTGATACTGCCCAGAACACAATAAAAGATATTAAAGCGCCTTTTGAAGCTCCTTTCACATGGGACGAAATATTACCTTATATATTATGGGGACTTCTTGCCCTTGTCGTTATTGCAATTGTTATTTACGTAATATGGCGCAGACTCAAGAACAAACCGATTATTCCCTTATCTGAAAAGCCCAAACCAAAACCTCACGTAGTGGCATTTGAAAAACTTGCCTTACTTCATGAAAGAAAACTATGGCAGAATAACCTCGTTAAGAAATATCATATTGAACTCACTGAGATCATAAGGCAGTATATCGAAGACAGGTTCAGCATTAAAGCTATGGAACAGGTGAGTTATGAAATCATTGATGACTGCAGCAGGAACAAAGAAATTCCCGAAGATTCGGTTAAAGACCTCAAGTCAGTTCTTATGGTTGCAGACCTTGTGAAATTCGCAAAATTCCAGCCACTACCCGATGAAAATGATATTTCATATAAAAAGGCTTATCATTTTGTCGAAGCAACTGTGCCCAAAGAACCTGAACTGATGCCCGATAAAATTGATGAAAGGATAAAACCCGAAGAAAATGTTTAGCGGAATTGAATTTGCACAACCGGGTTTTCTGCTGGTACTCCTGCTTTTGCCGATATGGACGGGATGGTATATTTTCCGTAAAAGTCGTCAGGAGCCTGCTTTCACATATTCCAGTTCAAAACCCTTCCAGGTTCCCGGCAAAAGCGGAAAAGGTATCTTCAGGCATTTTATGTTCGGGTTCAGGATGCTTGCTCTGGCTTCGCTTATCATTGCCATGGCCCGTCCTCAATCTCCAAACAACTGGCAGGATATTTCTACCGAAGGTATAGATATAATAATTGCAATGGACATCTCGGGCAGTATGCTGGCCGAGGACTTTAAACCCAACCGGCTTGAAGCAGGAAAGGATGTCGCTGCAGAATTCATAAACGACAGGCCTAATGACCGTATGGGACTTGTAGTTTTCAGCGGTAGAAGTTTTACACAATGTCCTCTGACCACAGATCATGAATCACTGCTTAACCTATTCAGAAGTGTAAAAAGTGGAATGATAGAAGACGGCACTGCTCTGGGTGAAGGATTAGCTACTGCGGTAAACAGAGTTAAAGACAGTGAGGCAAAAAGCAAAGTAATAATTCTACTAACCGACGGAGTTA
>CAZEWB010000143.1:0-3420 GCA_964515655.1 uncultured Bacteroidales bacterium | reverse complement strand
ATAGACCCATATACTGCTGCGGAAATTGCTCACACTTTTAATTTACGTGTTTATACAATTGGTATTGGCACCCGTGGAAAAGCGCCATATCCAATCCAGACTCCTTTCGGCACGCAATATCAGAACATTGATGTTGAAATTGACGAACCTCTTCTTCAAAATATTGCAGCGCAGACCGGAGGAAAATATTACAGAGCAACGGATAAAGGAAAGTTAAGAGAGATATACAGGGAGATCGATCAGCTCGAAAAGACCAAACTTATGGTCCGTGAATACAAAAGAAAGGATGAGCGCTACTTTCCGTTCTTAATAGCCGGTTTTTTACTTGCAGCCTCAGAATTCATATTGCGTTTAACTGTTTTCAGATATATTCCTTAACTCCAAAGAACAATTTATGCTGAAACTTGGAAACACCGAATACCTCTACCTGCTGACGCTGATCCCGCTGCTTATTTCTTTGTTTTATTATATGAGGTACAGGCGGAGAAAGATCTTTGAAGAAATAGGTGAAAGCCATCTTGTGGAAAAACTTACATCTGATGTTTCGGACCGCAAGCGGAAAGTTAAATTCTGGTTTTGCATATCAGTTTTTGCGTTGCTTGTAATAAGTCTTGCAAATCCTCTCACAGGCTCAAAACTCGAAGAAGTTAAACGCAGGGGTGTTGAGATCGTTATTGCCCTTGACGTTTCGAACAGTATGCTTGCCGAAGACATTCAGCCCAGCAGGCTTGATGCGGCAAAAAGAGCAATTGAAAAACTGGCCGACAAATTCAGCAATGACCGGTTGGCTCTTATTGTTTTTGCCGGAGAGGCATACATACAATTGCCTATAACCTCAGATATGACCTCTGCCAAAATGTTCCTTAAAAGCATCAGTCCGGCTTCAGTTCCCGAACAGGGGACATCACTTTCCAAAGCAATTGAGACCGCTATGAGGGCATTCACAAGCAATCCCGAAACAGGAAAAGTCCTGATATTAATTTCCGATGGTGAGGATCATGAAGGAAAAGCAGTAGAAACCGCCACCCTCGGTAAGGAAAAGAAAATAACAATACACGTCGTGGGAATGGGACTTCCCCAGGGAGCGCCTCTACCGGTTTATGGCAAGTTCGGAAAGGTTGATTACAAAACAGACAATGAGGGCCGCGTTATTGTCTCAAAACTGAATGAACAGATAATGCAGCAGATCGCAGCCGCCGGAAACGGTACTTATATAAGAGCAAACAATTCTCTTAACATGCTTAACAGAATCTCTGAAGAAATAGATAAAATGAACGTTAAAGATGAAAAAACAAGCGTTTTCAGCGAGTACGACCATCAGTACCAATATTTTCTGGGTCTTGCCATTCTGCTTCTGATAGCTGAAATACTTCTTGCAGAAAGGAAAAAAAGAAAGACAGATATATGGGGATCCTTTGTTTCTAAACTTCATTTAAAACCCCGTAACGTTGTTCTGCTCCTTCTTTTGTTATCATTAACAAACCCTCTGATGTCGCAGGAAGACAAGAAACAGATAAGACAGGGTAACAAGTTTTACGACCAGAAAAAATTTGATAAATCCGAAGTTGAATACAGGAAAGCCCAAAAACTTTCACCCAAATCCTTAAAAGCTAATTTTAATCTCGGAGATGCAGTATATAAGCAGGAAAAATACGAAGAAGCCGAAAAGCAGTTCAATTCCGTACTCCCGATGATAAGTTCAAAAGACGAAGCAGCAAAAACATACCATAATCTGGGTAACACATACCTTCAGCAGAAAAAACTCGACGAAAGCATTGAAGCGTACAAAAATTCTCTCCGAAACAATCCCAACGACATGGATACAAAATACAACCTGTCGTATGCACTTAAAATGAAACAGCAACAACAACAACAGCAGCAGCAGCAGCAACAGCAGCAGCAACAGCAGCAACAGCAGCAGCAGCAGCAGCAACAAAATCAAAAACAGGATCAGCAACAACAACAGGAACAAAACATGTCGAAGACTGATGCTGACCGTATGCTTGATGCGATACAGAACAGGGAGGACGAAACAAAAGATAAAGTTAAACAGGTTCAGGCCCAAAGGAAAAAGAATGAAAAAGACTGGTAACATGAGAAAACTGCTGCTGATATTTCCTTTTTGGCTAACGGCTTGTGTTCTGATAGCCCAGGACATCAGCTTTACTGCATCAGCGCCATCTTCCGTTACAGAAGGTCAGCAGTTTAAACTTATATTCACAGTTAATGCGCAGGGTTCAGGTTTCAAGGCTCCTGATCTGAGTAATTTTAAGATACTAGGCGGTCCGAGCGCATCCACCAGCAGTAATATTTCGTTTACAAACGGTGTGATGAATCAGTCGATGACCAATTCATATACATATTATCTGCAGGCAAAAACAGAAGGCACATATACTATTAATCCAGCATCCGTTGTTGCCGGGGGAAAAACATACAGTTCAAATAAAATTACCATTCAGGTAACAAAAGGAAATGTGTCGAACCAGCAAAACCAGAATTCGCAGAACAACCAGCAATCGCAACAGGGTCAGGAGACTTCAGGAGAAGATCTTTTCGTAAGGATCATTCTGAGCAAGGACAATGTTTATCAGGGGGAACAAATTATTGCCACAATAAAAATATACACCAGGGTCAACCTTATCGGATTCGAAGAATTCAAATTTCCTACCTATAAGGGTTTCTGGGCCGAAGAAGTTGAGATACCAAACCAGATATCTTTACTGCAGGAAAATTATAACGGCAAGGCCTACAATGTTGGTGTGCTTAAGAAAACCATTTTATTTCCGCAGAAAAGCGGTGACCTTACAATTGAACCATTTGAGATAAAACTGATGGTACAGGAGCGTGTGCAGCAGCAGCCGAGAAATTTCTGGGATAATTTCTTCAACTCATACCAGAATGTTTCAAAAAGACTTGTAAGTCCTTCTGTAAAAGTAAAAGTAAAACCGCTGCCTTCTTCCCCTGCCGGTTTTAACGGCGCAGTAGGAAACTTTAATATCACATCAAAAGCATCGCCACTCCAACTAAAATCCAACGAATCAATAAATTTATCATACACTATTTCAGGGAACGGCAATCTCCGTCTTATTAAATTCCCTGAACCTATGCTTCCCCCTCAGTTCGAAACCTACGACCCTAAGATCGCTGAAAATATCAAAGTTTCAGTTAACGGCGTTGCAGGAAGCAGGTCATCTGAACAACTTCTGATACCAAGGAGTGCAGGAAAATATACAATTACATCACCGCCGTTTGTGTTCTTTAATCCCACCACCGGTAAATACCAGGCGATACAGATCGATCCATATACTGTTCAGGTTGAAAAGGGAGCAAACGACAGTTCCGTAGCATTCGTAAGCGGCTATAATAAAGAAGACTGACATTACTTGGCAGTGATATCAGATTTATCAGAACCGGCGAACC
>CAZEWB010000142.1:0-7809 GCA_964515655.1 uncultured Bacteroidales bacterium | reverse complement strand
TGTGTTGGGTGTGTTTGGTTGGTTTTTTACTTGATTTGTTCCTATTGACGATGATAACACACTTGTAATAATAGAATTAAAATCAATAAGAACAAATCAAGTAAAAATTCAAGCAATAGAGTTTGAAGAAAAAATAGTTAATAAAAACAAAGACTTTTTCTATAAACTAATAAGTCTTATGGTAGATAAAGAATGGAATGGAAAAACTAAAAAAATATCAGTTTGGCCATATTCTTCAGGTAAACCGCAAAATCAAAAATATTTAGAAGTAGAAGAATTAAGCTATTGTCCGCAAGGAGATAATTATTCCTTTCAGTAAAAGTTTTAAATTTTAAAAAACACAACATATGATTAACAACACTTTTAGAGACGATATCATTAAAAAAAACGGAGATTTTTTTCATGAACTACTTGACCAGTTTTTTCATAAAGCAATTGAACTTGCCCAGAATAATCAATTTGAAGAAGCGATTGAAATTGGTAATGATGCATTGGTTTTAGCAAAATACTCAAACGTGGGTTATGAACTCATCTATTTATTAGGTATGCTATGTGAAGCATATATTGATAATAATCAGCCTGAAATTGCTATGAAATATTTTAAATGCGGTATGACAATAATCGATGAAAAGGACAATAAATTCAATGACGACGTAAATCATTTCTTAGATCTAAAAGCGATAATCGATGAAGAACTAAATAAAAAGAAAGGTGTATAATTAGTACTCTAATCATCGTTCATTCATAAACCCATTCACAAATATAAGCCCCCTGCGCTCTTGCAAGGTCAAGCCCTCCGGGTTTTGCAAAAAAAATCTCCACACCATTAAAACACAACTGAATTTATACTATCCGGCCGGGTAGTATTTTTTTTGTCAAAAACCTTGCAATTCAGCCAGCCCGCCGCTTTTTGGTTGCTCATGGTTTTATTAATGTTGTTTTGTGTTTATTCTGCTGTTTCGGGTTGTTCAGAACAGCAATTATCAGCAATGTAAGGAAGCCTGAAAATTTTCTTCGGGCAGACCAAAGCGACAAAGTGAATAATTCATCATAACACCTGTATATACAGGCAATTATATTGATTTTACCTTATCTGTGACTTACCTTTGTATTATAATTTAATACACAGTTTTATGATGAATTCAGTTTTAAATTTCGTAATGGGAACAGCCGCAACCGCCGGAACAGTTTCCGCCATTGACGGCATTGATCCCAACAACTTCGGAAGCCCTGAAGATCTGATAAAATACCTTATCAGCATTGTCGGAGGTATTCTGGCCACGATCATTATCAATATCCTCAAGAAGAAATTCCCGGAATGGTTCGGAAGTAAAACCCCAAAATCAAGCTAGTATAAAACCGTATCAAGTCCGTATCAAGGCCGCTTAATTATGTTAAAAAAAGGTCAGTTCAAAACCAGTTTTCGGAAAATTAACCCCTAAATTTTTATATCATGGCAATTGTTCAAAATCCAATCACCGGCAGAACCAAGAAAAAATTCGGATCTGCAGTTTTTTCCAAACAGTTTGGCAAAAACACAATGAGAACGAAACCTATCGAGGTTTCCAATCCCAAAACCCTTAAACAGCGTCAGCAGAGGGCAAAGTTTTCACTTATGGTCGGACTTTCAAGAATGTTCCTCGGATTTATCCGAATGGGCTTCAAGCAGGTTTCCATCGAGATGTCGGAGTTCAACTCGTTCATGAAGAACAACATCTTAAATGTGATCACCGGCGTTTATCCTGATTACGTGATCGACTTCACAAAGCTGATCGTATCAAAGGGAACCTTAACCGGCGCTGATAGCGGTGCATGTGCTCCGGCTGTCGGACGTAAAGTCTCTGTCACCTGGGAAGACAATTCCGGCTATGGCGATGCTCAGGCAACCGACAAAGCAATGGTCCTTGTACTCAACTACGACAAAAAAGGCGAGAAACACGAAACTACATTAAAAACCCGTGCTGATGGTTTATGTGAAGTTGTTTGCCCTTTAAGTTGGGTTGGTGATGAGGTTCACGTTTACCTTTCCTTTATTACTGAAGCCGGGGACAAGGTAGCTGACAGCGTTTATCTGGATTCTATCATCATCGTAGCGTAATCCCGGTTTCATTACAAGTAGTTCTCAATTCAGGAAGTTGTCCGCTGACTCCGGCAACTTCCTTTTTTTTTCAGAATGAATAACCAAAAAAGAAAATAATATGGCACGATTATCAAATGGTTTCCTCGGTAACGCCTCCGGCAAACTCGGAAACGTAGTTTTTGCAAAATGGAAGGAAATATACACAGCACGGCAGTACCAGCCGGACATTCATGATGCTAATTCACCCGCTCAGAAGGCGCAGCGGTCAAGAATGGTCACTCTGCTGCAGTACCTGAAACCTCTCAATAAAAACTTCATTGCTTTTTTCAATTCGAAAGAATGCAAAGGATCCACTCCCTGGGCGAAGGCAATAAAGGACAACATGGCTGCGATCACTCCGGATGGATGTTTTCAGCCTGATCTCCTGAAGTTCGGGAATCCGAAATATCCGGCTGTAAAGATGGAAGAAGTAATGTACAATCCCTTCATTGACCTTGTGTCAATAAAGTACAGCCCTGTTTCCCATCCCTCCATGCATGTAAGATACCCTTACATTATTTCTTCTGTGCTTGGTAAATACAAATCAGAAAGCGGGCTTCCCGAGTTTGATACAAGACACCCGGTTTGCATGATGCCCAGCGGCTCATTCTTCTGCAGTTTTTATGATGATATGCATGAGCATTGCTTTGAAAACTGGTGGTCGAATGGCTGGCTCTGGATGATGTATTATGACACATACGACATTGAATCAATCTTCAATCCCAATTCTTCATTAACAATGCCCCGTCCATTCACTGCAAAGTCCATGATTGAGGGTTTCAACACTGACGTAACAGAGAACCCTGTCCCGCTGGAGGCCTTCAAATGGGAATATCAACTCCGTGTGACAAACTGGTTCCTTGTATTGACTCTTGACAGATCGTTATGCAATATCCCGGCTGAAGCATCCTATAATATGCTTATCTGGTCTGTTCTTTTAAAAGACAATACTTCTGCACAGGCCGATCCTTTTACATGGGATCTTAGAAATGCATCATTTGAAATTGATCTTGGCCCGGAAGGTTTTAACGGCAGCATTCTTGGTCTGTTTAACATTGTAACATCCGAAGGTGTTCAGGTTAGTAAGTTCAACAGGTTTTACATTAATAAAGATACCGGTGAAAGAGAATACCCATATTTCGACCAGTTATTTGCATGTAACTACGCTCATCCGGTTTCATACATTCTTAAAGGCGATCAGTGCGGATTCTGTGGTTCGATAGATGAACTGTTTTCTGATTTTATTGAACTCTGGAACCAGGGTGTAATTCATGATCCAAAATATAACCCGGGACCGACAAAAAACGTCCTTCACATGGGAACAGATCCAAATGGAAAAACTAATGTCTTTGGTTTTGATTCGCAAACAGAGAATGACTATGTTTTCGATTCCACAAAGAAAGCCTTTCTTAATCCTGTCCCAGGTGCAGGCTTTAAATTTTCTGAATGGACAGGTGCAGATGCAGGATCAGTTGTAAAAGTTACTGATGACACCCACGAACTGGATATGACAAAGGAAAGGGCTGTTAGTCCTGTCTTTACAATTATTTAACCAGTTTAAATTTCATTCAAGATGGCTTTAACACCTGTAAATTATGACTTATTCCGTGTACTGGTTTACACACCGGATGGCATTTTTATTAAAGATGCTAGAATAAACGAGCAACACCAATTTTACTGTAGTGGTCTTGTTCCCGGTCAGAATTACAATCTTGTATTTACTTATGATGGCGCTTTGCTCCTTTGCCTGTCATTTACATGCCATGAAAGAGGCAAAGTCGTTCTTATAAATCAGGCACACATCTTATATAATTGTGCTTTAGTAAGACCAGGGTATGGCTTTATCAGTATTTTATTGGAAATGATAAGGGATGGCGAGGAAATGGAAATTGTGGGGCTGGGTTTCGAAAAGCGCATACTTGAAATTCTGAGGATGTCAGGTAGAGTTGACGTAAATGGTTATTTCAACCAATACGGTTTTTACATGTTCAAAGCCGGTGATGACTTAAAAAACAATCTTAAACAAAACCAAATAATTAAATAGTATGGCAAGCGAACAAAAAATTGACTATCGCTTATTTAAATGCGAAGTCTACAGTCCTGATGGGACTTTCCTTAAAAAGGCGTTACTTAACACCGGCAATCAATTCTATTGCCCTGGACTTGTCCCCGGGCAGGACTATTACCTGGTGTTTACATACAACGAAATCCTTATTGAATGCCTTTTGTTCAATCAGGATGAATCCGGAAAGGTCGTTTATCTGTCACCCGGGCACATGCTCCTGAAAAGGGAGGTAATTGTTCCGGAAGATCCTTTTCTGCAGTCAATAAAGGACAAGGCTAACAAACGTAAATCCTGTAATGTTCCCCACATGGGCTGGGCAAGGGATGTGATAGATCTCTTTATAAATTCAAAGAGCGTCACAAAGTCAACTTTCATGTGCCCTGCACAGGTAATTGCCTTTGGTGCCGGGTCGGAAATGGTAAAAGGGATAAAGTCCAGTTAACCGGATATCGGCTATGGATGCCTGGCAAAAACAGTAAAAATCATTTATTCACCATTAACCAAATATGAAACAATGTAACAGACACTTACAAAACAGAGCATAAACGGGACAAACAAGAAAACGAGCAATACCAACGTTTTCTGAAATTGTTTTAACTATGCTTTACCCTTTAAAAGCGATACCCGCATAAGCCTTGTGTTTATGCGGGTATTCTTATTTTATTCGTGACCCCGGAGGGACTCGAACCCTCAACCCTCAGAACCGGAATCTGATATTCTATCCATTGAACTACGGAGCCGGAAATACAAAGGTAGCAAATTTAACTTTCTTAATTCATTTAATTTCACCGAATCGAATATCGCGAAGCAAATATCAGCAAAGCGAATATCGACATTTTCTATTTACTCTGCCTTATCATCTCCTCTGCATTCTTCATCGCTGCAGGGGTAACTTTTTTACCGCTCAGCATTTTTGCAATTTCGCTCAGGCGTTCTTCTTTGTCGAGTTTCTTCAGGAATGTATGCGCTTCGTTCTTTCCGGTGACCTTGTAAACAAGTATGTGTTCTTTTCCGGCCGCTGCGATCTGGGGAAGATGTGTAATAGCAATTACCTGAATGTCTGAGGAAAGTTGTTTCATCATCATGCTCATTTTATGAGCAATCTCCCCGCTCAGACCCGTATCGATTTCATCGAAAATAAGCGTAGGCAGATTATTGCTGGCGGCAAGCAGTGTTTTAAGACTGAGCATAATCCGTGAAAGTTCTCCTCCCGACGCTGCCTTGCTAATTTCAACAACCGGGATCTGAGGATTGGAGGTGAACATAAACCTCAGGTCATCCTTTCCATAAGGAGCGTAGTCGCTGAGTAGCCTGATATCGCATGTTATCGAAGCATGGGGCATACCAAGGTCCGAGGCCATTGCACTAATCTTTTGCCCGAAGACCGGAACTGCCTGTTTGCGCTTTTTACTTAGTTTTCCCGAAAGGTCATCAAGGGTTTTTATGCTTTCTGCAATTTCCTTCTTTAATTTTTCAATTTCTCCGGAATAGTTTTCAATTTCATCAATACGGCTGCGATAGTCGTCCCGCATTTTTACAAGGGCATTTATGTCCTTTTCTTTGAACTTGAACAACAGTGAATAAATCTGGCTCAGTCTTTCGTTCACAGCATCCAGCCGTTTGGGATCAACATCTATCCTGCCTGCAACAGTTTCTATCTCGCCTGAAATATCACGCAACTCTATCAGCACCGATTCCAAACGCTGCTGCCATTGTCCGGCACGGGTTACGTTGTTCTTTATTTTTTCTGTAAGCGCCCTTACATTTTTAAGTCTTACAATTATTGAATCGGAATTTTCAGAGATCAAAGCCAAAGACTGATTCAGGGTCTCTGTTATCTCACCGGCATTACCAAGTATTTTTTGTTCGGCCTCAAGTTCTTCCTGCTCTCCTTCTTTAAGGTTCGACTCGTTCAGTTGGTTATACTGAAAAGTAATATACTCAAGATCCTTCTGCGACTGTTCGTGCTTTAAAACAAGTTCTTCCAGTTCCTTTTTCTGTTCAATATATTTCTCATAGACAATGCCATAGTCGCCGAGTAATTTCTGATTTCCGGCAAGCGAATCGATCACTGCCAGCTGAAACCGGTTGTTGTTGAGCAGGAGATTCTGGTGCTGGCTGTGAATGTCGATAATATCCTTCCCGGCTTCTTTCAATATTTGCAATGTAACAGGACAGTCGTTGATAAAAGCCCGCGACGTGCCTGCCGGAAGAATTTCACGGCGTAGTATCAGTTCAGGTTGATGATCAATATTATTCTTTAGAAAAAAGTCTTTCCCGGGAACTGTAAGGTCACTAAAAACAGCCTCAACAACGCATTTCTTTTCGCGGTCTCTTATCAGGTTGCTGTCAGCCCTCTCTCCCGTAACAAGCGACAAAGCGCCGAGAATTATCGACTTTCCCGCACCTGTTTCACCTGTAACGGTAGTAAAACCTGACGAAAAGTCGATCTGCAGATTCTCGATCAGGATGTAATTTGAAATTGAAAGCGACCTGAGCATAAGTCACAATATTACTCTGTGGCCATTATTCGTTGGTACTTGGCAGCGTTGGCAGGATCTATCTCCTTAAGGATATTAACGACCTGAGCCTTTTCGTCGGGAAAGGATTCGGTAAATACATTGGCAAACTCATCGCTCTTTGCATCAAAAACGACCTGGAGGTAACACATGAAAGGACTTGGTTTTTCACGGAAGACCTTCTGCAGGAGTTTAAGTGATTCAGCAATAACCGCCCTTGCATCAGCCTGCTTTTCGGCAAGAATATCCATTCCCTCGCGGTGATAAGTGTAATAGAAATCGCGTATCGGGCTGTATTTCGAATTAAGGATATTTTCTATAAGCCAGTAACGGTTCTTCTGACTTTCGAAGGCCTTCCACCCGACTTCTACCGCCGACTGTGCATTCTGGACAATTTTTTCGGCCTTCTGAAAATACATTGTTCCACCCTGAGACGAAAAGGTATCGTAGTCAAGCCCTAAAACAATATAAACATAAAAGGCAACAATTGATGTAAGGTTAGAAATATGGGAGTTTTCATTGAAATCCATTGACTGGAATTCCACATATCTGAAATGTATATCGTTGTCCTTATAATTAAGCAGAACAGAATTGTAATTTGTATTGAAAACAGGACGGTTGCACTGAATCTGTAAAGTCCCTTTAAACTCATCGCTCGAGACCTGCTCGGTGATATTTATCAGGAAATTGCACTCTATCCTTTCGTCAACAGCAAAAACATTGTCGGTCCATTTGCGGTTGTTGATGAACTCATAAAGGTCTTTCTGCATTGATTCAAAAACCTTTTTATTGGTCCCCTGCACCTGTGGCGAAACAACAGATATCCTGCAGTTAAGCTCCTGCGAAAAGGCCGTAGTGGCAATTAAACTAACGATTACGGATAATTTCAACCAGTTCATCTACGATATCTTTAGCGACCAGATTTTTTTGTTTTAACCTGAAATTCTTCTTTTTATTGTCCTTAAAGATAATACTGATTTTATTAGTATCAAAACCGAATCCTGCCCCTTTATCGTTCATCGAATTAAGGACAATAAAATCGAGGTTCTTTTCTTTCAGTTTTCTTTCAGCACTTTTGACACCAACCACCAAACACACCCAACACA
>CAZEWB010000141.1:3510-7891 GCA_964515655.1 uncultured Bacteroidales bacterium | reverse complement strand
AACAGGACAAGGCACCATTATTGCCCGAAACATCCTTATCATATATAAAAAAAAGGACTCCGATTTTATTCATACATTAAATAATACTGGGCTTGTAGTCCCTGTGTTTATATATGATCAGGGCATTCTGAAGATATTTCATCGCTTCATTTTCCTTCCCGGTCTGCTGTAATACCCCTGCTATACTTTCGTAGCAACCGGCTATGCTGAATTCATTGTCTTCGTTCGGATCTTCCTGATTGAGTTCCTGAAATATCTTAAGTGCTTTCTGGTGATATTCCAGGGCTTTATCATATCTCTTCATTATCTGGTAAACAGTGCCTATATTACCGTTTGCGCCGGCAATTCCCCACCGGTCGCCCAGTTCCTCCCTTATCTTCAACGCCTGTAAATTATAATCAAGACATTCCGAATAGTTGCCTTGCTCATAATAAATACTCGACATAAGGATGACGGCTTTTGCAAGCCCCTTTTTATAATTCAGTTTTTTTGAAAGCGAAATGGATTCGGTGCAGAATGTCTTTGACTTATTGATATCAATTGGAATATAGCACCAGCACAGACTGTTTAACGTATTAACTCGGTTTGTATCCTGCTTAAGATGTTGTAGCGACTGCTCAATAGAGTCGAAGTTTACATCTGCACTGTATATTTCAGCGATAAAGAAAAAGGAAAATAATATCAGAAGTCTGTATTTCATAATGTATCCAAACCATCTTTATAAGTCCTGTATTTCAAATCTTTTAATAACTCGCTGCGCATCCTTGTAGTGTCAGAGTAGTATGAAACCATTCCTATTCTTATAAAATCGCGGGTAAGGGGACTTTTCGTGCCGAACAGAAGAGAGAACATTTCGAAGAGCCATGCAACAGCAAATATTATTTTGATATTCATTCTGACCGGTTTATGGAACCCCCATTTTTTTGTTGCTGTATCAAGGAATTCCTGCAGGGTCTGTTTGCCTTCGTCGCCGAGGTGATATATGCCTTTGATATTTTCTTTTATTACTGCCTGCTTTGTTGCTTCAAGAAAATCCTGTGTGGAAATAAGGTGTATCCATGTAGGTTTTCTCCAGATGCCAAGAATACCATGTTCTGCAAACCATCTTGCTCCGTCTATCATAAGTATTCCTCTTCCGTACACCATGCCGACCCTTAATGACACTGCTTCGAATCCATGTATTTTGGCCATGTCGAACATGAGGATTTCTTCCTGCAACCTTGTTTTTGCATGAACTGAGCCGGGATTTCCGTTCAATTTGCCGGTGGCTGGATTTTCAGGTGTGGTCTCGCCTTCGACGTGAGGAAAACTGATAAGTATTATCCTTTTTACTTTCTTCTCAACAGCTTTTTCAAGCAAGTTCTTAAAGTAAACAGTATTTGTAACAAGTAAAAATTTCTCAGGATTGTGTTTGAACAGAACTCCTGCAAAGTGAACAACAACATCAGTATCTTCAAGCGCCGGGCCAAGAGAATCTTTTACCGAAAGGTCGGCTTTATATATGCTGATGTCTGAATGTGATTTAAGTGAATCTTTCACATCCTTTTTATGAGTAAGCAGGTTCAGATGCAGCCCTGAACCTTTAAGATATTCAGCCAGCAAACCGCCCAGATTCCCTGCTGCTCCTGTGATTAAAACCTTTTTCATTTATGTGAGATGAAAACCG
Organism: uncultured Bacteroidales bacterium; assembly: GCA_964515655.1. Lineage (GTDB taxonomy): Bacteria > Bacteroidota > Bacteroidia > Bacteroidales > GWA2-32-17. The sequence goes on along the minus strand of CAZEWB010000141.1, from coordinate 6,225 downwards.
AATTAAGAAATAAAGGTAATAAATTAAAAGATTGAAAAGATAAAAGTTCTATGTTTTACATTATATTCAACTCCTTCAGAGTTGGAGTTGACTTATGATTGAGGCACCGGACTACGTCCGGTGTTATTTAGATTTGACTCCTTCGGAGTCATTGCGTTTTTTTATTCGAATAAATATTCTTTTGGTATTTGTTACACTTTATCTTAACTTTATCAGGTATAATTTTCCTTATGAAAGGGTCTGTTGTAAACTTAATTATTGTCGCACTGTTTATTTTATTTACTGGTTTTGAGTTAGCAAAGAGTTTGTGGACAGGAATTCTGAACTGTACAGGTTCTCCGGGTGACTATAACCAGACATGTGTGACCTGCCATTACGGAACTTTGACAGATGTAACAGGATACTTCGAAACCGATATTCCACCTGAGGGATTTGTTCCGGGTGATACATACATAATTACTTTCAATTTGTCGAGGGAATGGAGCACTATTCCCGATTATGAAATAACCAGCGAAAACTCAAATGCAGTTAAAATGGGTTGGTTCAGTTCTCTTTCAACTTCAGGTTGGTATAATGAATCTTTCGATCAAAAAAATCTTGCAGGCTACTATCTTTCCGATACTGTTCAGGAAGTACGTTGGATCGCTCCTAATGACACCAGTTGTATTCACATCCGTTTCTATTCATCCATCAATTACGGAATGATGGAGACCAGGCTTTGTACTATGAGTGTCTGGCAGGCTCCGCTGGATATTAAAGATGTTTCAGTATCCAAAACAAATTCATTCATTTATGATCCTGTCAGAAAACTTATTGTTTTCCAACCCGAGATTGCATCTTATACATTCCGCTTTTATAGTATAAACGGACAATGTCTTTTCTCCGCAAAGCCTGTTTACGGAATGATAAAGATACCAGATAATTTACCCCCCGGAGTTATTTTATTTCATGCTCCTGAAGTCCCATCCTTTTCAGGCTGCATTCTGTTTATATTATGATGACCCGGATTCAATAAGCAGATTTGTTGTGTATTTTTCTTTGTGAAAATTTTGTCGTCGTTAAACGTTATATTTGTAAAAGAAAAAATTACTATGAAGCAGGTGTTCATTCATTAGATAGTTGTATCAGTGCTGGCATGATTAACAACTGTTATACTTTCATCATTCAGCCACGGAATTTTATGCGGGAAGAGTGGAGTAGCGGAAAGTAAATACCTGCAGCCAAAGCCTGAGTTTTCGTGGGTCACAATGCAGGCCGGGACATTTATGATGGGTTCCCCTGCAGATGAGACCGGGAGGCTTGATGACGAGTTACAGCACCAGGTCACTCTCAAAAGTTATAAAATAAGCAAATACGAGGTCACCTTTGATCAGTATGATGCCTTCTGTAACGCAACAGACCGTGAAAAGCCTGACGACAAAGGCTGGGGACGCGGTAAACGTCCTGTTATAAATGTGACATGGGAAGATGCTGTTGCATTTGCAAAATGGATGGACTGCCGACTTCCTACTGAAGCAGAGTGGGAATATGCATGCAGGGCTACCACTACTACTGCTTTTAATTCAGGTGACTGCCTGGGAGCAAAACAGGGAAATTTCAACGGTGGACAGGAGTATGGAAAATGCCCTAAAAGCGTGGTCAGTAGTAAAACAATGGAAGTGGGTAGTTACGCTCCTAATAACAGGGGGATTTATGATATGCACGGAAATGTGTGGGAATGGTGCTCCGACTGGTATGGCCCGTACGAAAAGTTTTCGCAGAAGAATCCCAAAGGCCCCGAATTCGGCGAGTACAAGGTATACAGGGGCGGCAGCTGGTCGACTGTCGCCCAGATCTGCAGGTCGGCATGCAGGGGCAATATGTCCCCGAAAAACGCCGGGGATGATGTCGGGTTCAGGATCGTGACCACCGATTTCGACAGGATGAACTGAGCTTAAGACCCAAGATCCAAAATCCAAGCCTCAAGTCCCAAGGGAAAGCTACCTTGGAATTTTGATTAATGAAAAATGCTTATTATTAATGATTAAGGAGAGAAACACGTAACACTAAACACTTAATTTTTAATGATAAAGTAATGCTTTACGTTCACTTAGATGTTTTGCGTTATGTGTAAAATGTTTTACGGATAGAAAAGCCTTGGTGATAATTCTTGGAATTTGGGTCTTTGGACTTGGAATTTGAGTCTTGGTCAGTACTTAACCAGTACCGCTCCTGTGAATGGTTCAATATCATCAATGGCTACAATATAGAGATAGCTTCCCATTGGCAGGTCTTTCCCTTTCCAGCGATTTGCAGGGTCAGCGTATTCTATGCCTTTGCCGCTGTATACAAATAACCTGTCGCCCCAGCGGTTAAAGATCTGTACACTTACTTTCTCATATGCCCCGATGTTCAGTATTTCGAAGTCATCGTTTATGCCATCACTGTTTGGTGTTATCACATTAGGAATGATGAGCGGGATGTCAATTGTAAATGTATCAGTAACTATACATCCTCCGGAATCAGTAAGGATAATTATATAATCTCCGGAGAATATTTCTGCAAGGTCTTCTGTAGTTTCATTATTCGACCACTGAAATTCATAAGGCAATGAACCTCCCGTTACAGTGATGTCAATATAGCCTGTGTTGTTTGAAGGATCCATACCTGTAACGGGAGGTTCATTGCCTTATGAATTTCAGTGGTCGAAAAAACCACCCAAACACACCCAACACA
>CAZEWB010000141.1:0-3500 GCA_964515655.1 uncultured Bacteroidales bacterium | reverse complement strand
TGTGTTGGGTGTGTTTGGGGTGTGTTTGTAGGATCCATACCTGTTATCCCGGTAATTGTGATCGGTCCGGGATAGTTAATAGTGGTCTGGCCGGTATTTGAACAACCTGTGGAATTGGTAACAGTAACATAATAAGTTCCGCTGTTAATATAGGATGGCGTTGATATCACAGGATTTTGTTCTGAACTTAAGAAATCTGCGGGCCCTGTCCAGTTATATATTGTCCCTCCTGAAGAAAACAACATTACCGGATCGCCGGGGCAGGATGGGGTATTGTTGCTGCAGTTCACATCAGGCAGTTCCTGCACAACAATTGTTACATCTTCGGAAGCAGAACAACCGTTTGTGCTGGTAACAACTATCGTATATATTCCTGTATTTGCCGGTTGTGCGTTAAGTAATACCGGATTCTGCAGACTTGAAGTAAACCCGTCAGGTCCTGTCCAACTGTATGTGCCACCGCCCAGAGAATTTAATGTAATTGTGCTTCCTTCACAAACAGGGCTGTTCCCCAATGCGTTTACAGGCGGAACGGCATCAATTACAACAATTGTTGTTGCAGTGTCGGAGCATCCGGCCGGATTGGATACGGCCACAGTATACATACCTGCATTTGCTGTTGTGGTATTTGTAATTGACGGATTCTGTGTTGTAGAAGTATATCCGCCGGGACCGCTCCACGAATATGAAGTCCCGCCTGTAGATGTAAACAGCAGTGATCCTCCTTCGCAGAAGGGACTGTTGTTATTGGCGGTGGCAATGGGTATAGTATTAACGATTACATTGGTTGTTGCTACACCAGTGCATCCGGAAGAATTTGTAACAGTAACAGTGTAACTACCTGCTCCTGCCATTGTAATTGCAGTAATAACAGGGTTGGAAAGATTGCTATTGAATCCGTCTGGTCCCGACCACAAATAATTATCGCCTCCTCCTGCAGTCATGTTCAATATCTGACCTTCGCATACCGGACTGTTGCTTATTGCTGTGGAATTGGGAAGGACATTAACACTAACTGTTGTTGTGCCAACTGCTGAACAACTCAGACTGCCGGTTACTGTAACAGAATATGTGCCCGACATAGCCGAAGACGCCTGAAAGATATCAGGAGTCGCAATATTACTTGAGAAACTGTTCGGTCCGGTCCATAGATACGTTATCCCGCCAGAAGCATTTAAGGTGATAGTGTCGTTTTCACAAACGGGGCTGTTGCTTGAAACTGTAACTGAAGGTGCAGGATTAACAATGACATCTACAGAGTCAATTGTACTTCCGCAACTATTGCTTACGGTTACATAGTACATTCCGCTGCCGGAGATACCAATGCCTTCAACTGCGGGATTCTGAACTGCGGAACTGAAACCACCCGGTCCTGTCCATGCGTATGTATTTCCGCCCGAAGCAGATAAATTCAATGTGTCTGATTCACAAACCGGGCTGTCGGACGAAACGGTGACCACCGGCAATGCTTCAACACTTACAGAAACACTGTCCGTATTAACACAGCTGTTAACATCTGTTACTGTTAAATAATAATAGCCTGCATTGTTGAAAGTCATACCGGCAACAGAAGGATCAGCAACAGATGATGTAAAACCCGCCGGGCCGCTCCATTGAAAGGATGTGCCTCCTGAAGCCTGAAGATTCAAAGTTCCTGACTCGCAAACCGGATTGATGGCTGAGATGGTGATAACAGGGAGAGGGTTTACAGTAACCACAACAGAATCGGTAACGTAAGTAAAACCATCATTAACGGTTACATAATAAGTAGTGGTTGAGGATGGACTAACAGTCGGGTTGGCGGTGTTATCGCTGAACCCCGCAGGATTGGAAGCCCAGATATAAGAATATGTACCACCTCCGCCACTGGCTGTTGCATTTAACTGGCTGCTTCCGCCGACACAATAACTGTTTGGCGAGGCAGAAACAATAACGTAAAACGGAGGACAAGTCACATAAACTACCATGTCATCTGATGCCTGACAACCTGTTACAAGATCTGTTGCTGTAAGAGTAAAGACAGTTGTTCCCAGCATAAAAATAGTTGAAGGATTTAGAACTGTAGCGTCAACCAGCGAATCGGAGGGCTGCCAGGAATAGCTGTATGACCCGGATCCTCCGGATACTGTTGCAGAATTTAAAATTGTCGAGGTTCCGTATGGTATGGTCTGATATGGTCCCGCTGATACCACAGGATTCGTGTTCACAGTAACAACAGTGGAAGCGGTAGCGGTACATCCACCTGCACCGGTAACGGTTACAATATAAGTTCCTGCCATGGCAGTTGTTGCTCCGGTAATAACGGGGTTCTGGCTGCTGCTTGTATAGATGTCGGGGCCGCTCCATGAATAGGTCAATCCTCCTCCGGAAGAAAGATTAAGTGTCGCTCCTTCGCAAACAGGTCCGTCATTGGCTGCTGTTGCATTTGGCAGGGAATATACTGTAACCACAACAGAACCGGTAATGTCGTTGAAACCGTCATTAACAGTTACATAATAAGTAGTGGTTGAGGATGGACTAACAGTCGGGTTGGCCGTGTTATCGCTGAATCCGGCTGGGTCGGAAGCCCATATATAAGTATAAGTTCCACTGCCACCACTTGCTAATGCATTTAACTGGCTGCTTCCGCCGTAACATATACTATCGGGAGTTGCAGATACAACAACAGAAAGTGGTCCCCCGATAATTGTTACTGTCATATTATCTGAAGCCTGACATCCGGTGACCGCATCGGTAGTTGTAAATGTAAATACTGTACTTGTTTCCAGAATGACAGTTGTCGGGTTAATTATTGTTGAAATTACAAGCGAATCGGAGGGCTGCCAGGAGTAATTATACGATCCCGATCCGCCGGATGCGTTTCCTGTTAATCCGGTTGCGGTTCCGTATGGTATCGTCTGATCGGTGCCGGCATCAACTATAGGATTGGTGTTTACAGCTACATTAACAGATGCAGTTGCCGTGCAGCCACCGGTGCCGGTCACGGTCACATAGTATGTCCCTGCCATGGCAGTCGTTGCTCCGGTAATGACGGGGTTTTGGCTGCTGCTTGTATAGCTGTCGGGGCCGCTCCATGAATAGGTCAACCCTCCACCGGAAAAAAGATTAAGTGTTGTTCCTTCACAAACCGGACTGTTACTATTTATGCTAGGTACCGGTGTCGGACTTACGTTTACGGTATATGTAGCAGTAGCATCTGCACACGGGCTGTTGGAAACCGTCATGGTTAAAGTGACCGTGTTTCCTGCATCGCCTGCCGCTGCGGTATATGTTGGTGTTAATGTAGTAGCGCCGGAAGTGATTGAACCTACGCCGTTCTCTGTCCACAATATTGTGCCATTTGACGAACCTGCACCGCTTACCGTGGCTGTTCCGTTCTGACAAATAGTTTGACTTCCGCCTGCAGATGCTGTTGGTGTTGCACTTACGTTTACCGTATATGTAGCAGTAGCATCTGCACACGGACTATTCGAAACCCAACCCCAAACACACCCAACACA